>NZ_NMPS01000058.1:0-73381 GCF_002261125.1 Siphonobacter sp. BAB-5385
AAAGAGTCCGGCCAGCTGGCCGGACTCTTTGTTTAAGCCGTCAACAAGAGGTTATCAATCAGTCGAACCTTGCCCAGATGCACCGCAATACACAACGCCGCAGGCTGTCCCGGCTGATGATTTTCCAGAGGGAGTAGGGTTTCAATATCCGCAATTTCAAAGTATTCCAGTTGGAAAGCGGGCTGGGCCGCGAAGGCTTCGCGTACTTGAGCTTTCACTCCGGCAGGCGACGTACCCTGTTCCAGAGCCGTTTTCGCCCCTTGAAGCTCCGCCTGGATAAAAGGAGCCAGGGCCCGTTCGTCGGCAGTCAGGTTACGGTTCCGCGACGACATCGCCAGTCCGTCGGTTTCGCGTACGGTAGGGGCAATCACCAGCTCAATCGGAAAACTCAGATCCTGAATCAATCGCCGCACAATCAGGCATTGCTGCAAATCTTTCTGTCCGAAATACGCCCGCGTGGGTTGTACCAGGTGAAACAGTTTGGAAACCACGATACCCACGCCATTGAAATGACCCGGTCGGAAGGCTCCTTCCAATACGCGTTCGAGGGTACCGAAATCAAAGGTCAGCACGGGCTGACTGGGGTACATTTCTGCCGCGGAGGGAGCAAATACCACATCACAACCGGCGGCTTCCAGCAGGGCACAATCCTGTTCGAGTGTACGCGGGTAACGGGCCAGGTCGTCGGCGTTATTAAATTGAATCGGATTGACGAAAATACTGCAAACCACCACCGCATTTTCCTGTCGGGCCCGGCGGATCAACTGCAGGTGTCCTTCGTGTAAGGCCCCCATCGTCGGAACAAAGCCAATGGATTCCGTGGAGCGGGTCAGGTAGGTTCGTAATTCAGCCTGGGTAAAAATCAGCTGCATGGGATAGTTCAGAAAGAAAAGCGTGTATGAAGTACTGGTAATCAGCGTTAGTAAAGCGGTAAACTAAGTCGAACGGGTAAAAAGTTCAGGAAGCTAAAAACTTGCAAGTATAGTTTTTCTGAAATTAATTCATGGATTTTAGCCATTTTTTTTATATTTTTGCAAGCGAATTTGGAATATCCTTACCCATTTCGTAAACTCTTGAAGCCCCATGAGTAAACTCCGGATTTTGTACGTTGCCAGTGAGATCAATCCCTTTCTTCAAATCACAGACGTTGCCGAATACGTGCGAAAACTTCCCCAGGCGATGCAAGAGCGGGGCATGGAAATCCGGATACTGGTTCCCCGGTTTGGACTGATTAACGAACGCAAAAATCGCCTTCATGAAGTCGTCCGCCTTTCCGGAATCAATATTTCAGTCGGCGACGACGAAAAGCCATTAGTCATTAAAGTGGCGTCCGTTCCCAGTGCCAAACTGCAGGTCTACTTTATTGACAACGAAGACTATTTCCACCGGAAATCAGTATTCTTCGATAAAGACGAGAAATTCTACGATGATAACGACGAACGGGCCATTTTCTTTTGCAAAGGCGTGATTGAAACCGTTCGGAAATTAGGCTGGTCACCCGATATCGTGCACTGTAACGACTGGATGACGGCTTTGATTCCGCTGTACCTGAAAACGACCTACCGCAATGATCCCATGTTTAAGGACACGAAGTCGGTATTTTCAGTCTACAACAACCCCTTTAGTTACAAGTTTACCGAAGAGCTGCTCGATAAGGTGAAAGCCATGGACATTGAAGATGACATGCTGTCCAGCCTGAGTTCGCTCGATTATGATGGCTTTATCAAAATTGGTGCCCAGTACGCCGATGTCGTGGTAAAAGCAGAGGAAGATTACAGCGAAAGCGTCAATCAAATTCTGAATGACATTCCTGATAAGAAGGTAGAATTACCCGAAGAACAGGAAGAAATGTCCGATAAATTTTACTCCCTTTACACGGAGTTAATGAGTTAGGAAGAAGGGATGATCTCCTAAAACAGGCTAGCCGCCGTCGCAAGACAGGCGGCTTTTTTTGTATCTTTTTCGCAGGAAATGATAACCTTTTATGAAGTAAAGTGATACGTAAAGACAGGCATTTTTCTGTGCAATGAATTAGCAATTAGATGAATGTATTTACGCTTTTTTGGGGCAGTTGAAAGTATTGATAAAAGGTAGTGTTCAGCGACAAAATGGAAGCGTATCTTTGCTAACCCCCCTTTAAAATTGTCCATTTTACCTTCATTGAAATGATCTTACCTTTACCTATCCGTATCCTTTTAGATAACTTTATACGTCTACATTTTTTCACTATAAAAAGACGTACTCAGGGGTTTACTTTAGCCTGGTTTTTCCTCTTCATCAGTCTTTTCTCGCAGGCCCAAACCGTACCGTTGAGCTGCGGAACACCCACTCCCCAAAACAATACTGAATTTAGAGAGTGGATCAAACGTTCCAAAATGGCTGGTGGAAGAGTAGCTACTACACCCGTTACGATACCCCTTGCTTTTACCATTCTCCGACCATCGGCCGAAGCTGGCCGGGCGGTGAATGCCGATGAAAAGAATTACATCGCTCAAAACATGTACTGGCTGGAAAAATTTTACCGGGGCAGTAATATCAGCTTTTACATTACTTCTGTAAAAATACTTGCAAACACGGCCTATCATGAAGGAGAGGTTGATCCACTCACGTACGTGAATCAACTGGAAAAAAATGCGGCTAACGTCATCATATCTTCTATGAGAAATGGTATTTATGTTGGTTATGCAGGATACGCTTATTATCCATCTTCCAGCGGTCAAGGCTCAAACCTGATTGTTTTAAATGAAAATAGTTATAAATATCAGGATAACTTATTACCCCACGAAATAGGCCATTACCTGAATCTTTATCACACTTTTGACGCCGTAGGGGGGAGCGAATTAGTGGATGGTTCCAACTGTGCAACGGCCGGAGATATGGTTTGTGATACGCCCGCCGATATAACAGGTGTAGCCGGCATATCAATCAGTAATTGCGTGTATACGGGTACTCCTGTGGATGCGAAAGGTATGTTATATAAGCCCGATACGAAAAACCTGATGAGCTACTGGCATTCGTATGGCTGTCAGACCGATCATTTTTCAGCGGGGCAGTTTGACCGGGCGTATAATGGCTATTGGTTTCGAATGAACAACCCGGGGTACGGTGATGATCAATACAATCTTTCAGCCAGTCCCAAAGGCTCTGCTTATAATCTAAAACTTCGACGGGCTGATGCAACCAATTTGGCCCTCGTTTTCGAGACGCAGCAAACGGAGGATAACCTGGGTTTCCTGGTTGAGTATGCCGATAGTGAAAATGGTCCTTGGCAGATTGATCCAATCGTTACCGTATTTTCTGATGTGAACTATGCTTTAGATCCGAAGAAAACACACTACGTTCGGGTAAGACCCTTATCCTCGCCTTATTACTCCAATGTAGCCAAGTACACCCCCGGAAAACCCCAGGAGTTGTATTTCGATTCTATTCCCAGCGATCAGGTTTTTCGTGACAACCTTTCGTTGCAATTCAAAGTACGGGCGAGTTCGGGTTTACCCGTAACGTATCGGTTGCTTGCGGGGAATGCAGAACTCAGTGAACAGGGATTATTGAAAATAAATGGACCCGGCTGGATTAATATTGAAATTGCTCAAAAAGGCAATGATGAATGGGAACCGTATTGGGTCAGCTATGCCATGCAGGTATCGAAAGCAGTTCAACAAGTCGACCTGAGTACGATTACCCCGAAAACCTTTGGTGACCCCCCTTTCGAAATTACAGCTACGGCGAGTTCCGGTCTGCCTATAGTGTATGTAGTGGCAGGTCCTGCCACCCTATCGGGCAACCGCGTGACGATCACTGGAGCCGGCCAAATTCTGATCAGTGCGTATCAGCAGGGAAATGCAAACTATATGTCTGCCGAAGCCCGGCAATACATTACGGTAGCCAAAGCTAATCAGAGTATACAGTTTGATGCAATCAATTCGAAAACCTACGGGGATGCTCCTTTTACGCTGTCGGCTCGTGCTTCCACGGGTTTACCCGTAACGTTTGAAGGAAGCGGACCGGTACAGATTTCGGGTAATCAGGTCACCCTGACCGGAGCGGGGGAAGCGACGATCCTGGCCAAACAGCCGGGCAACGAGAACTACAACGCCGCCCCAGAGGTCCTACAAAAACTCAGCGTTGCCAAAGCCGAACAAACCGTTACGCTGGCGGTCATTCCGGATAAAACCATGGGCGATCCGGATTTTCAACTGGAGGTACAAACGTCTTCGGGCTTACCGGCAGTACTGACCGTTAGCGGCCCCGCCGAAGTAGTGGGTACGACGGTAAAACTGAAAGGAGCGGGTCAGGTGACGATCACTGCCAGTCAGCCCGGTAACGAAAATTACCTACCCACGGCCGCTTCCGTAAGCCAGCGATTTACCGTAGCCAAAGGCAATCAGACGGTTCGTATGCAACCCATAGCCGATCGTACCTACGGGGATGGCGATATTACGGTCGGGGCCTCAGCCAGCTCGGGCTTACCCGTAGCCATTACGGTGACGGGGCCCGCCTCGGTAGCCGACGGTTCGCTGAAGATTACCGGAGCGGGTACCATAACGGTTACCATTGCTCAGGGGGGGGACGATAGCTATGATCCAGCTGCATCGGTTACCCAAACGTTTACCGTGCATAAACTCAAACAGCAAATTTCGTTTGATGAACTAGCCAATCGTACGTACGGAGATGCGGATTTCGATCTTTCCGCTCGCATCAACTCCGGCTTAGGGCTGCAAATCAGTAGTACGGGACCCGTGGCTCTTACCGGGACGAAAGTCCGAATTACCGGTGCGGGCGTGGCTCGGATTACCCTAACCCAACCCGGTGACGCCAATCACGAAGCAGCCCCGGAGGTAAGTCACGAATGTATTATTGTGAAACGACAGCTGGTCCTGACGTTCCCGGAGCTGGCAACGCGGGACTATTCCAGTACGCCCTTTGCCTTGCAGGCCCAAAGTAACGCCACCTTACCGGTGCAGTACCAGGTGCAAGGTCCCGCTCAGCTACTGGAAGGCTATCGTATCCAACTAACGGGGATTGGTGAAGTGAAAATAACGGCTCTACAGACGGGGGATGCCAACCATGAAACGGCCCAGCCCATCGTACGGACGTTTACCGTACAGAAAGCCCGGCAGCTCATTCCGTGGGAAACGGTCGCTTCGCTTGCGTTCGGCAAGGGAACCTACAGCCTGCCGACGCTCAGTAGCACGCAGTTGCCCATCCAGTACCGGGTTGTTAGTGGTCCGGCTACGGTTGCTGGTGCAACGTTGAGTTTTACGGATTACGGAAAAGTAACCGTAGTAGCCAGCCAGCCCGGCGATGATAAACACCTGGCCGCTCCGGAGCTGAGCCAGACCTTCTGCGTCAATCCTGAAAAGCCCACGATTACGGCGGAAAACAGCCTTACATTGGTATCGTCCAGCCCCTACCGGAATGTATGGCTACTGGGTAACGATACGCTGAGTAATGAAACGCAGCAGAAAATCCGGGTTACCCGTCCGGGTGAGTACCGGGTGCTGGCGTATAATCCGGATGGCAGCTGCCAGTCGGTACAGACCTCTGATTCCTTCCAACTGATTATTACTTCGGTCGAACCGCGTTCCACTACATCCGTAACCCTGGCTCCCAACCCGGCTCGGGATGAGGTGTTGTTGCAGGTACACCTAAAACCTGCTCTGCGTACACCCACCTACGTGCTGTACAATTCGCTGGGGAAAGCCGTGACCGCCGAACAACCGTTAACGTATCTGAATGAGGCTTACCAGGGTCGCCTGACCGTTCGATCCCTACCGCCGGGCCTGTACCTAGTTCGCATTACAACAGTGGACGAGCAGTTAATGTATAAACTCATCGTTAATCCCTAATCCACACTACACGACTCTAGCCCTGCCCGTCATACCAATGGTAACGGGCAGGGCTTTCCTTTGCTCGTATTTGTCTTGAGCAGACTGAATCAAGGTCCTTATGTAGAGTGGCTACTCGTTTCTGAGTAGTTCACGGCTGACCTCTCTACGTCAATTGATTCCATGAAATACATAGAGACTAGAAGACCAGCTGTTTTAGCGGGACAAAATATTTCCTACTAACTGTTACCAGAAACAAGCCAGAAAACGACAATAAGATCATTAAATTACCCTTTATAAAAACCGATGTTTCCAGACATCCATGAATTTTGTAGTTTCGTTCAGCCTCTTATGAATCAACCTATGATCATGTTCAAACATCCGTTTTCTTTCGAAGGGCGTATTCGCCGCCTGGAGTATGGCCTAACCGTACTGATCCACTGGCTCATAACGATGGGCCTGAATGCCCTGTTTGGAAAAATGTCTCTGTATGATTTAATGACCCTGAAGGGCGTAATGTGGCTGAGTATCGTCCTGCCCATTGCCTGGTTCTGGTTTGCTCAGGGGGCGAAACGATGCCACGACCGGGGAAACAGTGGCTGGTTTCAGCTCATTCCGTTCTATGGCCTGTGGATGCTCTTTGCCGAAGGCGATCCCGGACCCAACGCCTACGGTGAGGACCCAAAGCATGAACAGATTTTATCCTAACACCCCTGAATGAGGAGCTGCTGCTAACGTTAAATTTTTGTATCTTGCCTGTTCGCTTCATCGCACGATTTCCACTTGAGCACTCTATCAGGCATGATTAAAAAATTCCTTGGGCTGTTTCTCGTTTCCCTAACCGCTTCCGCCCAGATTCCCCAGTCGATTCTGACCGAAATCAATACCATTGATTCCAATCGCATCAAAGCCCACGTGGCCTATCTGGCCGATGACAAGTTGCTGGGCCGAAAGGCGGGTGCACCGGGTTACAAAATGGCCGCCGATTATATCGTAGAACAGTATAAGAAAATGGGTCTACAGCCCGCCGGCGAAAAAGGCGGTTATCTGCAGGAAGTATACCTGCGAAATTCCAAAATCAAACCCGAGACGGCTTCCCTGACGCTGACCTTGCCGTCGGGCGAGCAAAAGTCCCTGAAATGGGGGGTAGACTTCGTCTTCACGCCTCATCCCGAAAAAACTACCGTTGATTTCAACGCTCCGCTGGTATTCGTTGGGGCCGGTTTTGATACGCCACAGATCAATTTTGACGATTACCGGAATGTAAATGTGAAGGGTAAAATCGTGGTGGTACTACGGAAAATTCCCGAAAATGTACCCGCTAATGTGAAGTTACACCTGGGGTATCCGGCTACGGCTCAGACCTTCGCGGCCAAGCACGGAGCGATCGGCGTACTGGTTTGTAATTACACCAATAGTCCCATTCTGTTCCGATCTTCCGCTACCAATTATAGCCTGAACGGGATCAATGCTTCTGTATCCAAATCGGGGGAACGCGTGAGTTCGGCTGCGGCTCTGGGTGGAAAAATTCAGGTCGCTGGAGGACTGTCGGTACAAGCCCTGCAACAATTGATGCAGGCCGAAGGTATTGCCCTGGACGCACTCTGGCTGAAACTCGAGCGGGGTGAGTACGTAAGTCAGCCCCTGAAAAGTAAAATCAGTGGTCACTACGAAAGCACGTTCACCAACATGCTCAGTTACAACGTCATTGGCAAAATCGAAGGCTCCGATTCAAAACTGAAGAAAGAATACGTCATTCATTCCGCTCATCTGGATCACCTGGGTACGGGTAAGCCCGTCAACGGAGACTCGATTTACAACGGAGCCCACGATAATGCTTCCGGCGTGGCCTGTGCTCTGGAAATGGCCCGTACTTACGCCAATCTCAAAGAAAAACCCAAACGTTCCCTGCTGTTTCTGATGGTGACGGCCGAAGAAATGGGCTTATTGGGCTCGGGCTATTTTACCGCTTTTCCGACCGTTCCCAAGCGACAGATCGTAGCGGATATTAACACGGATATGCCCACATTACTGGCTCCACTGGAATCCGTAGCCCCGCTGGGAGCTGAACATAGTAGTTTGCAGAAAGTGGTCGAAGAAGCCGCTAAAGCCGTGAACCTGCAGGTTGAACCCGATCCTGATCCGAGCGAAGGCCGCTTTGTCCGAAGTGACCAGTACAATTTCGTGAAAGCGGGTATTCCGGCCCTGCACATCAAGTACGGGTACGCGAAAGCGAATCCGGCTTTGAATCTGGCTGAAAAAGTGAAAATCTGGCGGGATGCGAATTACCATAAGGTTTCCGACAACCTGAACGATTCCTTCGTATGGTCGGCGGGGCGGAAATACGTGCAGGTGAATTTCCTCATCAGCTACCTGATTGCCCAAAATCCGGTACGGCCGAGCTGGAACAAAGGCGATTTCTTCGAAGTAACCCAGTAGTTATTTTGCTCTTGATCCGGACGCGGATGGTAGGAAAAGAAGCCCTGCCATCCGCGTTTGTTGTATACGAAGTGCGTAGCTTTGAGCGTTCGGACTCATGAATAACCTTCCCTGTATGAAAATTTCTTTCCCGTTTTTATTAACGCTGGCCCTGGTTTTTCAGGCCTGCTCGAACGCAGCAGAACGCACATCCGTACCATTCCAGGCGGTTGATCCGTTGAAAATCACACGGCTGGACCTTTCCGAGATACCAAATTTCCGAATGCCCAAAGGATCTTTCTGGATGGCGATGTTGCTTCCCGAACTGGAAAAAGAGCGAGATTTTGTCCGGAAGGGCAATACCTATTTCCCAATCCGGTCCGTGGTGGGCCAGGCAGATACCCAGCAAATTACCGTAGAACAGGCCAAAGCATTTCTGCAAACCCTGCCGCCCGGGACGGGCTTATACGAAATGCTGGGCGACGATGATATGTGTAAGCAGTCGGGCCCTTTGCAGGGTTTGTGGACCAATCCGGTGACCGTAAGTCCCGAGCAGGTACGCGACTTCCTGACGGGCTGGTGGTGGTCAAGAGCCTATCGCTTTGGCTGGGGTAACGCCCGGGTGTTTTTCGATCTGGATCTGGAAGGTTTTCCGGCCGCCTGGAAAAATAATCAGGTGCTGGCGGAGGGAGTTCGGCTGGTTCGACAACAGCATCCGAATGTGGAGTTTGCCATGTATGCGTCGGGAAAAGCCAATTTGTACCCCGAAGGCAAGGGCGGTCCCGACCAGCCGTATGAAATAGTAGGGGGTGAAACCCGACATCAGCTTTACAAAGAAGCCGGTTTTACCTTCTTTGAAATGATGCCTTATGCTCACTACGAAGAGGCTTTGATTGGCCCCGATAAAGCATACGCCAGCTTTGAAGATTACGCCGCCCGGAGTAGTTTACATATGCGGCAATGCCTGAAATGGCTCGACGAGCGAGCCGCCTTTACCGGAAAAAATTACAAGGGTTTTAGCTGGGTAATGACCCGTTACGAAGGTGGCAATCTGGAGATGATTGCCCCGCACGTCTGCGAGTCGCTGCCCCTGTGGTTTCTGGTGAGCGGAGCCGGGAAGTCGGGTGGGGGCATTTGTAGCTGGAATCCCGGCGAACCACTCAATCCCGCGGATTTTGCTTTTGAGGCGGGCAAGTGGCGAGCTTCGCAGTTTAACGAATTCTGGGAAAATCCGAAGACACAGTATAACCTCAAGATTGAATTTTCGCTCGACGACGGCGAAAGCTGGACGGACGATTCCCGTACCTGGAAAGAGAAAGCCTACGATCTGGGTCTTCGCCAGTTTCAGTGGATGTACACCAGTCCCAATCCCATAGGGGTCCGGGGAGCTTTGCTGGGTAATAAACTGGTGGTAGTCGCCGCCGCCCGTCCGAGTCTGGAAGCCGGAAAAACGCAAAGCATCCTCTGTCGGTATGGGTCGAAGGTTTGGAAAATGGATCTGGCTTATCACCAGGTCGTGGCAGGTACGGTAGCTTTATGATGCTTTTAGGAAAAAGCCCTATTAATCTATTGACGTATAGGTTATATGGTGCGATTTTCTGTCTATAATTAGCCCACTCAACGGAACTTTTTCAGGGGTGGGCTTTCTTGTATTACTAGCTTACTTAGTATTACTACCCTTCAAATCCCCATGGAAATACTCGAACCTATACTCATTTTAATGGCCATACTGGCGGGGCTGGCGGCTTTGGCTCCCAAAATGAAACTGCCCTATCCGGTGCTACTGGTGTTAGGCGGTCTATTCGTTGGAATTACGCCCAGTTTGCCGAACGTCCGTCTGGACCCTGAAGTGGTATTCCTGATTTTTCTTCCCCCCTTGCTATACGAAGCCAGCTGGAAAATCTCCTGGCATGATTTAAAAACGTATCGTAAACCCATCAGTCGTCTGGCGATTGGTTTGGTTTTTCTGACGACCACTGTTGTCGCCGTCGTCGCTCATTACTGCATTCCGGGCTTCGATTGGCCGCTGGCCTTTGTGCTTGGGGCCATTGTATCGCCGCCCGATGCCGTTGCCGCCACCAGTGCGACCAAGGGATTGGGCATGCCCCGTCGTACGACCGTCATTCTCGAAGGCGAAAGCCTCGTGAACGATGCTTCGGCTCTGATTGCGTACCGATACGCCGTTGCCGCCGTCGCCAGTGGCAGTTTCATTTTGTGGCAGGCCAGCATTCAGTTTGTGATCTTGGCAATTGGAGGCGTACTGGCCGGACTGGCCATCGGGTACGCCTTTGTATGGGCCTTGCGAAAGGTACAGGGCAATGCAACCGTTGAAGCCAGTTTGAACCTGATGATTCCCTTTGTTTCCTACCTCTTCGCCGAACACATCAAGGTATCGGGGGTGTTGTCGGTCGTGGCTACGGGGCTGTACGTTTCCTGGCGTTCGTCGGAAGTGTTTTCGTTCCAGGGCCGCATGCTGAGTAACAATTTCTGGGAACTGCTGGGCTTTCTGCTCAACGGTTTTGTCTTCATTCTCATTGGCTTACAGCTACCCTGGCTGCTGGAAGGCATCACCGAGTATTCGATGACGCACCTCATCCTCTATGGATTACTCGTGAGTGCGGCGGCTATATTCATTCGAATGGCCTGGCTGTTTGTAATCTCCAAATTTTCCATGCGATTCGGCTTTGCCAACGAAGCTACCATCAAGAGCAAGGGCGAACTCTTCATCATCGGCTGGGCGGGTATGCGGGGCGTGGTATCACTGGCCACGGCTTTAGCCCTGCCGCTGACCTTGCAAAACGGCAATGCCTTTCCTAATCGGGATGTGGTTCTCTTTCTGGCCTTTATTGTGATTCTGGTCACGCTGGTGTTACAGGGCTTAACGTTGCCGTTCTTCGTTCGTCATTTTAATGTGAAAGAAGATACCGAAAAAGAAGCGGCTCTTGAACGGAAACTGCGTCTGCACATGGCTCGTCAGGCGATGACGTTTATTGAGAAGGAACTACCAGTGTTGGGTGGAAACGAATTCATTCACAATGGACTGAAAAATCGTTTTGAACAACAGATCCGTTACCTGAACGGCTCGCTTCCTACGGATGGCATACAGCCGTCTTTAAAAACCCGTAATGATCAATTCAAGCAGTATATTTTTAGTGAACTGGAAGTAATCAATTTCCAGCGACAGGAGATTATTAAACTACTCAAGCATGATAATTACCCCGAAGAAATGATTCGGAAAGTAGAGGGGGAACTGGACGTCTGGAATGTGGCGGTGCAGAGCCGGTTGAAAATTATTAAGTAGCGAAGTTTTCCATTCATTGCGAGTAGGCAGGATCCTGTACGTAAGATCTGGCTACTCGCAATGTTTTTATAGTTGGACTTCAATACTGGGATTCCGTTTCAAAAGCTCCGCCACGAAACCTGCTTTATCCCTGGGCGAAAGAAGAATACTGTCAAAGCGATTGTAAATCAGCTCAATCCGGTCCAGCGATAGGGCGGGAGACTGGAGGATATTTCCGGACCTGGAGACTTTTCGAATGGACTTAATTTCAATGCATTCCTGAAAGAAAAAGCCAGAGCTAATCCTGAGTGTATCGGTATCCATCTGGTAGAGAGTCGTAGAAAAAGTATAAATGATAAAGAGCGAGCAAAGCAGGATGATTCCCAATCCAACCCAGATTCCCTGGTAAGCCATAAAGCTTGCTAGGCCAAGACAGAGAATCGAAATCGGAAAGACGAGTTCAAAGCCTATTTTAGAGGAATAAATAATCATAGCTTTAGTAAAATATGAAAATTCGCACAATACCTGACTTTAGACAAGATACATACTTCAAGTGAATTAGCCAAAAACAGCTAATAAACAGTAAAAGCCCCCAGTACAACCGGAGGCTTTTGACGATGAACTCTATGTATTAAAAAAAAACGAATTTTATTTTTTCGGGCTGGTCGTTGGTTTACCACCGCCAGCGGGTGCTCCGCCGGAAGGTGTACTACCGCCCGAAGACTGGCCGCCACTACCGTTCTGCATGCCTGCTCCAGTATCATTTCCACCCCCATCTTTCACGTCGTCGTTCTGGATGGATTTTGCCCGGCGGCGGGGAGCCTGCATACTCATTTTGCCAATCTTGTAACTGAAAGTCAGCCGTACGCCCCGGTTATACATGTACATGTTGTTGACCTGCGTAAACTGTGGCGACGTCAGCTCCGTTTTCATCCGAATGTTGGACGACAGGAAGTTTTCGGCCGCAATACCAATACTGCCTTTCTTGTTGGCGAAATCTTTACGAATACCTAAGTTATAGAACCCAAAACCGGCCATCCGACCCTGTAATTGCACCTGCGGTCCCCGCATCATACCGAAGCCCTGAATACCCCATCCCTTACCCAGGGTCGCCTGGATACGGCTACCAAAATCGACGTTGACGCCCGAATTTTCAATGTTAATCGACAAACCGTCCAGTCCTGTAGTCGTACCCTGTAGTTTAGTATAGTAACTGTTGGTGAAGAAATCGAGGCTGAACTTGGACGAGAGGTCGTACTTGAAAAACAGGTTGACCCCTAAAGCATGTTCTGAACCAATGTTTTCGAACGTCGTCAGGATGGCTCCGGCCAGTGTATCGAGGGGCGTCCGAACCTGCGTAATCGAGTTGTTGGTAAACCGACCAAACACCGCCGCATTGAAGAAGGCTTTGTTGAAAGTATTGCTGTAGCCCAGCTCCACGTTGTCCGTCAACTCCGGGCGTAACAAGGGATTTCCCATCGTTACGTTCTGGGGGTTGGCGGCGTTGAAGTTAGGGTTCAGCTGCTGAATCCCCGGACGCTGAATCCGGCGGTTGTAGGCCAGTTTCACCATCCCCGTTTTTAAGGCTTTGGAGATGTTAAGGCTTGGTACGAAATTGCTGTAATTCGGAATGGCGATGGACGCATCGGTATTCGAGCGGGCGTCGATAGCCGTGTACTCGTACCGCGTACCAACTTTGAAGGTGTACTTGTTTTTCGTCGTATACGTGTAGGAGGCGTAACCCGCGGCAATGTTCTGGTTGTAATCCAGGAAACCTTTGGGATTATTTTCCTGCGGGAAATAGTTGCCCGTGGGTCCAGCCAGCAGGTACTCGTAATCACTGTTCACTTTCCGCATGATACCTTTCAAACCAAATTCCAGCATCTGGTTTTTCTGGATGGGCGTCTGGTAATCGGTTTGCAGGGTAAACTCCTGATTGACGTTATCATTCAGATTTCGCTGACGACCCGTCAGGGATTCTCCCGAGAGAAGATCGGCGTCGAAGTTGTTCACCATGTCGTTACGGCTGTACAACGCCGACACGCTCCATTCCTGCTGAGGCTTGAAAATGTGCAGGTAGTCAATGTTGGCATCAATAGTACCCGAATTGTTTTTCGTCGTGACGTTCCGGTTCTGTGTACCCGTCATGGCTCCGTTGGTAAACAGTTCGGTCAGGTAATCCTGATCGACATTCCGGTTCCGCAGGCCGTAGCGAATACCCGCCGTAATGCTCTGGTTTTTAGAAATATCGTAATCCCAGCCCAGGTTGTAGCGGCCCATCAAACCACGGGTCATGCCTTCGCCCGTCTGACGCGACAGGAGGGTATTTCCGCCCACCTGACTGGTTTGATCGAGCGTAGAGAGTGTTTTTACGTTGTACTCCGCCCGGCCAAAGCCGCCCAGCGTGAAGCCCATTTTACCCTGCCGATAATTACCGTTCAGTCCCAGGTTCGCTCCCCGGTTGCCCACGCCCGTATCCAGGTTCAGGTTGAAACCCTGCAGGTTATTTTTCTTCGTGATGATGTTGATGATCCCGCCGGAACCTTCCGCGTCATATTTAGCCGAAGGCGAAGTAATGACTTCCACCGTAGCAATCTGGTCGGCGGGAATCTGCTTGAGAGCATCCGCTACACTACTGGCGACAATCGTGGAAGGTTTGTTGTTAATCAGTACCCGAATGTTACTGCTGCCCCGCATGGAAACGTTACCGTCCAGATCGACGGAAAGCATGGGTACTTTGCGTAAAATATCGGAAGCGTCACCCCCTTTTGAGGAGATGTCTTTTTCGGCGTTATAAACCAGACGGTCTACCTTTTCCTCAATCAAGGCTTTCTGCCCCGTTACCGTAACCTCCTGAAGCGTTTTGGAATCGCCTGTTAGTTTGATGACACCCAGCGTTACATCCTGAATAACGTTCAGCGGCTCAATCGATTTGGTTTCGTATCCCACAAATGAAATTTGCAGGCGGTAGTTACCGGGGGTCACGTTACTGATCGTAAACTGACCCTTACCATCGGCTACCGTGCCCGTTACCAGTTGGTTGGTCGATCGGTTGAATAAGGCAACGCTGGCAAATTCTACGGGTTTGCCGCCGGTAGAGTCAACCAGGAATCCCGTCACCACGGGATTTTTAGGAGCAGCGGGCTGCGTGGAGTCGGCAGCGACCGGCTGTACAGAAAGGGAGTCGGTGGGTACCTGTGCGTAACCATGACTCAAACCGAATAGGGCTCCAAAGGATAGGGTAAATAGGTATCGTTTCATTGCTTTTGGTCCAGGAAAGGAACGATACAAAAGTGATACCAATCCCTGGGGCCGCGAAATGAATCTTACCGAGTGCCGACTTCGAACGGACGAATGCCCATTTCCGCCGGAAGAAAGCGGGGACGAGGGATGCACAGATTTTAGACAGAATTGATGCGTTATTTAGGGATCAGAACTTTGGAAATGACCTATGAAGATTCTACTGGTAGAAGACGAAACGTTGTTATCCGACAGCATTCGTTCGGCGTTGGTGCAGGAAGGTTTTTCCTGCGAAACGGCATTATCGTTTCAGGAAGCCCGCGAAAAACTGGCGGATAAAATCTATGATATTGTCGTATTGGACATCAATTTGCCCGGTGGACTGGGTTTCGATCTTTTCGGCGATATCCAGAGTATGGATTCGCATCCGGGTGTACTGATCATCTCGGTACGGAATAGCCTGGACGACAAATTACGCGGCCTTAACCTCGGGGCCGATGACTACCTGGTAAAGCCTTTTCACCTCGATGAACTACTGGCCCGGATCCGCAGTATCATTCGCCGCCGCTACCCCCAGGACTCCGAAGAACTGGTGTATCACAACCTCTCGTACGATCTGGCTACGAATCAGGTACGCGTAAACGGACAGGAATTAAAGCTGACACACAGTCAGTTACGGATTCTTTATTATTTGCTGGTGAACAAAAACCGGACGGTTTCCAAGGAGTCGCTGTCCGATTACGTATTGAAAGACGACATTGATATGGTCGATTCCTTTGATTTCATCTACACCCATATCAAAAACCTCCGGCAAAAACTGAAGAAAGAAGGTTGTGAAGTCAGCATCGTGACGATGTACGGCATGGGCTATACCTTAAAGAAATCCGATGGCAATTAATCAGTACAGTAAACGCTTCATTACGAAGATTAAGAAGGTCTACGTTGTAGCCTTGCCCATTCTGCTCGTCCTGACGATTTTATTCAACAACCTGGTCATTGATTTTTACTATAAAGTCATTTATCGAAACCGGTTCAAGGCTCAGGCCGAGGAGGTGGTTTCGTACGTGGAACTGACGGGTTCGTTTCCCAAAACAGAGGGCGTTTCTTACCGGCCGCTCCCGGCCGACACCAAGCCCTATTCCTACTTCGAATACCATTTCTTCGACGTCGTGACCGTGGACAGCGATTTCTGGTCGATCCTTTTTTTCAATCAACACCTGAACAACAAGCGGATCAAGGAATTCACGACGACGGCCAAAATCAAAAATCGCTGGTACGAATTGAAAATTACCAAAATCGAGCTAAATGAACCGGGTGGTCCTGAGAATGAGGCGGTTTGGTTTGCGGTGGCCTTCTCACTGATCTTATTCTTCCTGCTGAACTGGGGCTTTTTCCAGTTTAATCTTAACCGGGTTTCGTACAATCTCTGGCGGCCTTTTTATCAGAATCTCCGACGGATTAACTCGTATCACATTCGCAACAAGGAGCCGCTGCAACTGAAAGATACGCACATCCGGGAGTTTGAATTGTTCAATCAGGCCATTCTGGATTTCACGACCAAGACCCAGAGTGCTTACAATCAATTGCGGGAGTTTACCGAAAATACGGCTCACGAGCTGCAAACACCCCTGAGTATTCTGCTGGCTAAAGTCGAACTGATTCTGAAGCGAACCAGTCTGGAGTCGGAAAACCGGAAGGAGCTGCTGGACATTAAAAAGACGATTGTCCGGCTGTCGGGTATCCATAAAGGACTCAATCTACTATCCCGAATCCGCAGCATTCAGTACGCTGGCAACATTGAAAAAAAAGAAATCAATCTCAATGAACTAGTCCGGGAAAGCCTGGAAACCTACGAAGAACTCATCGAGTACCGCAACCTCACCGTGACCTTGCAGGCAGATACGCCCGTATTGCTCAGCACCAACGAAGAACTGGTACGGATTTTAGTAGATAATCTGCTGCGAAATGCCGTGCAACACAATGTAAATCAGGGAGAAATTACCATCAGTCTGACGAGCCGTGGCTTTGAGATGAGTAATACCGGATCAGTGGTGGAGGGGAGGACCGAGGATTTATTTGCCCGGTATCATACCAAGTCTACGGATAATGGCCGACTGGGGTTGGGACTCGCCATTGTAGAAGCGATTTGTGAAACGCTCGACTTTCATTGTGCGTATGCCTACCAGCACTCGCAACACGTGATTCGGATTCACTGGCAAAAATAAAAATTACAATTTTTTAATAATCGACAAATTGGTCAATAAGGTTGACAAATTGGGCAATCCGTCAGATTTTCGACAGATTTTGGGGCTTCTTTTGGGTGTCGGAATCGGACAATCGATGGTTGTGAGAAACGAGAGGAAACAAATTTTTCAAAAGGTTGGTTGTCATTCCTGGTATAATACAAGTTTTAATAGCTGAGAGTAATGCATTTCATCCCATCTCAATCGTCGTCTTTCCGAACCAGGCTTGCTGGAAAAATGGGTCTCTGCCTCTTGGTACTGGCCGTGGCCTGCGGAAAAAAAGATGAACAGAAGCAGGGGGCACAACAAGCCCCGGCAGCTCCTAAAGAATATCCCGTTATTACGGTAGCCGCTCAACCTACGGATGTGTATACCGATTATCCGGCAACCATGCAGGGCCAGCAAAACGTAGAAATCCGACCGAAAATCGACGGCTATATTGATCACATTTACGTAGACGAAGGAGCCCTGGTTCGTAAAGGACAGGTACTCTTCCGCATCAGTGCTCCCCAGTACGAGCAGGAAGTACGCACGGCTCAGGCCAGCATCAAAATTGCTCAGGCCGACGTGAATGCGGCTCAGATGCAGGTGAACAAAGTGAAACCTCTCGTGGAGAAAGACATCATTAGTCACTACGAGCTGGAGTCGGCGGAGTACACCCTGCAATCCCGGCAGGCAGCTCTGGCTCAGGCCAAGGCTACGCTGGCGAATGCCAATACGAACCTGAGTTACACGAAAGTGGTGAGTCCGGTGGATGGTGTCATTGGTCTGCTGCCCCTCAAGTTGGGTAGTTTAGTAAGCCCCACCACAACGACGCCGCTAACAACCGTAGCCAATACGGGCAACGTGTACGCCTACTTTTCCCTCAATGAGAAACAATTACTGGACTTCTTCCGCGACGTAAAAGGAAATACGCTCCAGCAACGGTTGGCCACTTTACCGGCGGTATCGCTAGTACTGGCTGATGGAACGGTATACTCGCACAAAGGTCGTGTCGAAACGGCCAGCGGTCTGATCAGTACCGAAACGGGTTCGGCCAACTTCCGGGCGACGTTCCCCAACCCCGAAGGTTTCCTGCGGAGTGGGAGTACGGGTCAGGTGCGGGTTTCTTCCCACATTGATAACGCTCTGCTGATTCCCCAGAAAGCTACGTACGAATTGCAGGGCAAACGTCTGGTGTATCAGGTGGTTGAGGGTAATAAAGTGAAGAGTGTGGAAATTCAGGTACGACCCACGACCGACGGACAATCGTTCATTGTGCAACAGGGACTAAAAGCGGGTGATCGGGTAGTTACGGAGGGCATTACCGCCTTACGGGATGACGTGGAAATCAAGCCAGCGGCTCCGCAGGCGGATTCTACGGCCACTGCTGCCGATACGACGCGAAAGTAAGAGCGGTTTAGAGCAGACGGCTTAGCGGCAGACGCCGGAGCCTTCCACGCACAACCTCATTTAATATGTTTAGAAAATTCATTGAACGGCCGGTATTATCCACCGTTATCTCCATCATTATTGTCATGCTGGGCGTGTTGGGGTTAATCACCCTGCCCGTTTCCCAGTATCCCGAGATTGCTCCGCCGACCGTACAGGTGCAGGCGACGTATACGGGGGCCAACGCCAGCGTGGTACTGTCCAGTGTGATTGTACCGCTGGAAGAACAGATCAACGGGGTAGAAGACATGATGTACATGACTTCTACAGCGGCCAACGACGGTACCGCCACCATTACCATTTACTTCAAACTCGGTACCAACCCTGACCTTGCGGCGGTGAACGTGCAGAACCGGGTATCCCGGGCGACGAGTTTGCTACCGCAGGAAGTAACGCGGTCGGGGGTAATCACCAGCAAGCGGCAAAGTAGTAACGTACTGATCTTTACCCTGTACAGTAAAAACAAGGCCTACGATGCTACGTTTTTGCAAAACTACGCCAACATCAACATCGTACCCCAACTCAAACGGGTAACGGGGGTAGGGGATGCGAGTGCGTTCGGTTTGCGGGATTACGCCATGCGGATCTGGCTGAAACCCGACGTGATGGCTACCTATGGACTGATTCCCGATGACGTATCAGCGGCTTTGGCGGAACAAAACGTGGAAGCGGCTCCGGGTCAGTTCGGGGAAAGCAGCGACCAGTCGTTCCAGTACGTCATCAAATACCCGGGCCGTCTGAAAGACCCCGGTCAGTTTGAAAACATGATCATTCGCTCGACGCCGGGTGGACAGGTACTGCGGTTACGGGATATTGCCCGGGTAGAATTGGGAGCCCAGAGCTACGCCAGTATTTCGACGTCGCAGGGGTATCCTTCAGTAGCTCTGGCGGTTAACCAGACGGCGGGTTCGAATGCTCAGGAAGTCATCGAAAACTCCCTGAAAGTAATCAAGGAAGCGGAAAAATCATTCCCTTCCGGGGTTCACTACGCCGAGCTACTCAACGCCAACAACTTCCTGGATGCGTCTATTGAAAAGGTAATTCACACGCTGATCGAGGCCTTCATCCTCGTATTTATCGTGGTGTTTATCTTCCTGCAGGATTTCCGTTCGACGCTCATTCCGGCCATTGCCGTACCCGTCGCCATTGTCGGTACATTCTTCTTCCTGAACCTGTTTGGGTTCACGATTAACCTGCTGACGCTGTTCGCTCTGGTACTGGCCATTGGTATCGTAGTGGATGATGCCATCGTCGTAGTGGAGGCCGTGCACGCCAAACTTGACGAAGGGTATCAGTCGGCCCGCAAGGCTTCCATCGATGCCATGGGTGAAATCAGCGGAGCTATCATCTCCATTACGCTGGTGATGGCGGCCGTATTCGTACCGGTAAGTTTTATCGGTGGCTCGACGGGGGTATTCTACAAACAGTTCGGGTTAACGCTGGCAATTTCGATTATTCTTTCGGCCATCAACGCCCTGACGCTGAGTCCGGCCCTGTGTGCCCTGCTGCTGAAACCACACGACAAGGAGCACCACAAGAAAGGATTCATGCAGCGTTTTTACACGGCGTTCAATACGGGCTTCGATGCCGTTACGGAAAAGTACAAACGTTCGGTAACTTTCCTTTCAGCGAAAAAATGGATTGCCTTAGGCAGTATTGCCGTTTTTGCGGGAATCTTCGTCTGGCTGCTTCGCTCGACGCCTTCGGGCTTCGTTCCTAATGAAGATCAGGGAACCATCTTTGCTAACATTACGCTACCTCCGGCTTCTTCCGTAGAGCGTACCACGGCCATTGGGGATGAAGTAGACCGCATTGCCCGCGAAATGCCCGCCGTACGGTTCACGACGCGTCTGGCCGGACGGAGTATCATTAGTGGGAACGGTAGTTCATACGGGATGGTCATTATTGGGTTGAAAGACTGGAAAGAACGCCCGGATAAGGATAACAATGCTGTAATCCGGGATCTGTTTGCCAAAACGGCTCACATTCGCGGGGCTGAAATCGTGTTCTTCTCGCCACCGACCATTCAGGGGTTTGGTACCAGCAACGGGTTTGAGTTACAGTTGCAGGACCGGGCGGGTGGAACCATCGAAAAGCTGTTCCAGGTCGAGAAAGATTTCATGGCCGCTTTGTTGAAACGTCCGGAAATTCAATTTGCCACGACCACCTTTAACCCAACATTCCCGCAGTATCAGGTCAACGTAAATGTGGCCCGTACCAAAGAAGCCGGATTAACGGTCAACGCCGTACTGAGTGCCTTACAAGGGTATTTTGGTGGGGTATACGCTTCCAACTTTAACCAGTTTGGTAAGCAATATCGGGTGATGATTCAGGCTGATCCGGCGTACCGGGCCAGTCCCCAGAACCTGAACTCCGTATACATCCGTAACACGAGCGGTACGATGGCTCCCATTTCCGAATTCGTGACGATGGAGCGGGTGTACGGACCGGAAACCATCACCCGGTTTAACCTCTTTACGTCGGTATCCATTACGGGTACGCCGAAGCCGGGTTACAGTTCCGGGGATGCCATTAAAGCGATTCAGGAAGTGGCTGCGACTACGCTGCCCCAAGGATACGGCTACGAATTTTCGGGGATGACCCGGGAAGAGTTAACCAGCGGTGGACAGACCATTTACATCTTTATTCTGTGTCTGGTTTTCGTATACTTCCTGCTGAGTGCTCAGTACGAAAGTTACATTCTGCCCCTGGCGGTACTGCTTTCACTGCCCGTTGGTCTGGCCGGAACGTTCATTTTCGCCAACCTCTTCGACATCAATAATAACATCTACCTCCAGATCACGCTCATTATGTTGATTGGTCTGTTGGCGAAGAATGCGATTTTGATTGTGGAGTACGCCGTCGAACGACGACGACACGGCATGAGTATCGTGCAGGCCGCCGTAGAGGGTGCCCAGGCCCGTTTACGCCCGATTCTGATGACATCCTTTGCCTTCATTCTGGGTCTGGTACCCCTGGCGGTTTCTACTGGGGCCGGAGCTTTAGGAAACCGTTCCATTGGTACGGGAGCCGTCGGCGGGATGTTGATTGGTACTCTGTTTGGCGTCTTCGTGATTCCGGTTCTGTTCATCATCTTCCAGTCTTTGCAGGAACGCATCAGTGGAACGCCGGATCAACTGAAAACGGAGGAAAAATCACACGCCGACCTGATGGCCGGAAACTAATATAAATGGTACGGAAGGATAAATGTTGGATGAACCCTTCCGTACCCTTACCATTGACCAGTAAATTTATGAATCGAAAACTTTTGTGGCAGGCGTTCGCAGTGCTGGTACTGCTGCAAGTGCTTGCCGCCTGTCGAATAACAAAACCCTACGAAGGTCCGAAGGGAAAGACGGAGGGTTTGTACCGGGATCAGGCCGCGACCGATACCGCAACGCTGGCGGATATGCCCTGGCGGAACATGTTTTCCGATACCACCTTACAGGCTCTGATTCAGGAAGGACTGAATAATAACCTGGACCTGAAAGCTGCTCTAACGCGGATTGAAGTAGCCGAAGCGAACCTGTACCAGAGCCGGATGGCCTTTTTCCCGAACGTAACGGGTAATGGAACAGGAGTAACGGCTAAAGTGCCTCAGGTACCAAGTGCCGCGACGGGTTTTGCCAGACAACAATTTCAGTTGTACGTGAACGCTAGTTGGGAAGCTGATATCTGGGGACGTCTGCGGAGTACCCGAAAGGCTAATCTGGCTCAGGTACTGCGGAGCGAAGCCACGCGTCGGGCTATTCAAACCCAGCTCATTTCTGATATTGCCAACAGTTACTACTCCCTGCTGGCTTTGGATGCTCAGCTCGCCATTACGCAGAAAAACGTGGAGATCTGGCAGCAGAACGTAGAGACCATGCAGGCCTTGAAAGAGGCCGCCGTAGTAACCGGAGCCGCCGTGGTACAAAGCGAAGCGAGTCAGTATGCGGCCGAAGTAACGATTCCCTCGCTGAAACAAACCGTTCGGGAAACGGAAAACGCCCTGAGCGTATTGCTGGGCCGTGCACCCGGTGCGATCAAGCGTACCACGTTGCAGGAGCAACAGACCATGGAGAGCTTACAGGTAGGGGTACCCGCTCAGTTACTCAGCAATCGTCCGGATGTGCAGGAAGCGGAGCTATCGTACCGGAGCACTTTTGAATTGACAAACGCAGCCCGAACGTATTTTTATCCCTCACTTACCCTGACGGGTAACGGCGGTCTTTCCGCTCTTTCGTTGGGAAATCTGTTTTCGACGGCTTCCATGTTCGGAAACATAGCAGCGGGTATCGCTCAGCCGATCTTCGCCCGGGGTGCTAACGTGGCCCGCTTACGGATTGCCAAAGCCGATCAGGAGCAGGCCTTACTGAGCTTTCAGCGGACGCTGCTGACGGCAGGACAGGAAGTTTCGGATGCCTTGTTTGCGTACCAGACGGCTACGGAACGAGCCATGATTCGCGGACGTCAGCTCAATGCCCTGAACCGCTCCGTTGACTACACGAAGGAATTGTTGAAGTACAGTTCAGCGAATTATACGGAAGTACTCGTAGCCCAGCAAAGCTTACTTTCCGCCGAGCTAAACAGCGTATCCGACCGATTGCAGCAGTTGCAGTCAGTCGTAAACCTGTACCGGGCTTTAGGTGGGGGCTGGCAGTAAACAGTCTATTGACTCCAAACGAACAAGGTCCGGTAGTTTTGCCGGACCTTGTTCGTTTTTGGACGAAAAGTACTCTGATTCGTTCAGGAGCTAAAACCGTGTTTGTGGGGCAGAAATGCTTTACCAAGATGATGAAGATTCGAAGTACATCTGCTCGTTTACAGGAAATTAGAAAGAATTGGAATGAGCGAAAGGTTTTGCAGGCCTTCAGGGGCAGTTGGCCCCCCGGTAGGCACAGCCTACCAACTTTTATGTCCGTATCGGATGCTACGGACAACGCGTCCTGCCTACTTTACTGGATTTCTATAAATAAACTCGAAATGGAAGGTGGCTGTTGGAAACTGCCAGATGGTAGGGACACGTTTGGAAACTTGTAGCAGTTGTCCTCTTCAACCGAAGCCCTAACCCCGGAGGGGTTCAACGTGCATAACCCCGTATGCAATACGGGGCAAATTGAAAACTAGACTCACCTTCCCAGCCACACCTTAAAGTCCGTAATCCGGTCGCCGCTCACGAATACTTCGGCTCTCGGTTCCGGGTCCAGGTCTACTTTCAGTTTTCCAGCGGAGTATGTATGAATCGTTTCAATAGCTGGAAAGGCCACCAGAAACTGCCGGTTCACCCGGAAAAAGCGTTTCGGATCCGTCACCTGATTCAGCTTGTCCAGACTGTATTCCACGGGTAACTTCTGACCATCCTGCGTGACCAGAAAAGTGCTCTTATCCTCCGAAAAGAAGTACGCAATATCGGCTGTTTCAACACTCCGGATTTTCGTACCGATGGAAATCATGAAGCGACTTTTGTAGTCCGTTTCCTGCGGTTTCTGCATCAGCTGAAGAATATTTTTCAGATCCGGCAGGGGCTGACGCAAGGACTTGAATTTATCCAGAGCCGCCGTTAATTCTTCATAATCAATCGGTTTTAGTAAATAATCGACGCTATTTACCTTGAACGCCCGAATCGTATATTCGTCGTAAGCCGTGGTAAAAATGACCGGAACCGTCAGCGAAATCTGATCGAAAATGGCAAAGGCCAGCCCGTCTTCCAGGTGAATATCCATGAAAGCCAAATCGGGAGCGGGGTGTTCCTGAAACCATTCGACGGCCTCGGATACGGAAGGCAGTTTCGTCAGTACCTGAATCGAAGCGTCGTATTTACGCAGTAGATTTTCCAGCCGTTCGGCCGTCAGGTATTCGTCTTCAATGATGACTACGTTCATACCAGCAAAGGAATTTTAACAACAAAGGCGTCCTGTTCCGGACCGTACCACACCGGACGTTCGGTGAGCAGGCTGTACCGGGCCGTAATATTTTTCAAACCTACCCCCGTAGATACTTCGGGTTGCAGGCGGGGCTTGAGGCCATTTTCGACGATTAGAGTTTCGTCTTCCGTATAGATCTGTACACTTAGCGGTTCCTTACTCGACATACGGGTATGCTTCACGGCGTTTTCGACCAGCAATTGCAGCGTCAATGGAGCAATTTTATACCGCTGTTGCGAGGTTTCGGGTACGTCAATCTGTACCTCGAATTTTTCCCGAAACCGAATGCCCAGCAAAAACGCGTACGACTGGATAAACTCAATTTCCGTTTTCAGCGATACTAAATCATTGTCTTTCTGTTCGAGAATATACCGATACGATTTGGAAAGCTGAGCGATGAATTTTTCGGAAAGATTCGCGTCCACGTGCACTACTGAAGAAAGAATACTCAGACTATTGAACAGAAAATGCGGATTGACCTGATTCTTTAAGGCCGCAAACTGAGCCTGTACATTCTCTTTTTCGAGTCGTTCCGAGCGAATCTGAATTTCCTGCACGCGTTGCGTGGCCCGAATGGCTGCCATCAGGTAGAACGCCGCGAGCATAATCATGATAGAAAAACCATTATTGGCCCGACTGACGTAACCCCATACTTCCTGGGATCGTTTCGGGGGCGGCGTATGATGCGGAGGAAACAGCCAAAACCGAAAGTCCATGAAAAAACCAATGCACTTGTGCAGGGTCCAGTTAAAGACGACGGCCAGTACCAGTGAAGCCAGCAGGGCAACCAACTGAGCGGGAAATCTAAATTCCAGCAGGTAGTTTTCACCAAAATACTGAAAAATTTTCTGCTGAATCCCGTCCGCCATCCGCAGCCAGATCACAAAAAGCCCGAAAGAAATCAGGCACAGCGGGATGGCAAAATTTGACAATCGCAGCAATCCTTCCCAACTACGGATTGGATCAGGAACGATGGCATACAGTACGGTCATCGAGTAAATGAACGCGAGTGTTAGTGATAACTGCCACCGTTGCCGGGAAGTCAAACTATTGGCCATACAGGTTAGGGTGCAAAAGGGGCTTGGTTTGTACCAAGTCTGATGCAAAAGTCAGTTTCCAAACGAATATTTGAAAATCAATGCGGATGAATGCCGAATCGGGGCCGACGAATCGCGGAAATGCCCGACGAAAGCCGGGGATAGACAAAAAAATCCCTGACGAATGAGGTCAGGGATGAAGGAGCAAAAAGCGGCTGGCTGTAACGAATTATCGTCGAAACTGAAAATTCCGTTAGCTATCAACTTAAATCTTTTTATTCAGCACCTTATCCAAGCTATAGTCACCGGGGCCCAGAATCAGAATGGTTACATAAGCAACCAGATAATGCGTAGCCAGTTCGGCCTCTCCGAAAATCTCCCCGCCGTGGGCCATAAAGACCGCTATGAGCATCGTAATGATCAGCGGAATAGTAGCCACCCGGGTAAACAAGCCCAAAACCAATAGGATAGAGCAGAAAAATTCGGCAAAAATGGCCAGTGCCATCGAGGTAGGGCTACCGAGGCCGAACAGACTCATGAATTCGTTCTTCTTTTCAGCGTAGTTGCTCAGCTTCTGATACCCGTGCGGCAGCATCAGTAAACCGGTGCATACCCGTAAAACGAGCGTGGCCCAGTTAATGGAAGAGAGCGTGTACGAAATAGAAAATAATTTTCGCATGTCAGATCAGTTTGGTTGAATGAAAGAGGGGTTCGGCTAGTTAACCAATCGATTCGATATTTGTTCGGGGCGTCCAGACAAGTCCTACTCCTAAAATCATAAAGCTAATATACAGCCTGATCTTCTAAATGAGTTAAAAATAGTACTCAACTCCAGGAGATAAATAATTGATCACTGATTATCAATATGATAATGGCTTGAATGTTGATTTGTACCATAATTGATTTGTAATTTTTTAAGAAAGGCTTGTTTTCTTAATTTTAGTCTTTTTACTTTGTCTATAGAAATGGTAGTTTATTGCTTTGGTCATGAAAATACATCTACGTTCCCCCTTTTCATTTGGTCTTTGTCACGGTTCCTAGCAGCTTAGGCCATCGCTAGTTCAGGCGATTGGCGGGTCTTCTAAAAGTCTGGCGGGGGTAGCATTTCCCTAACTCCTTTATTTTAATTATATCAACTTTATGCAACTACTTTTAAAAGTTCTGTTGCCGGTACTGCTATGGGTACAGGTGCAGGCCGCTCTGGCTCAGCAGGTGACGGGTGTGGTTCGTTCCACGGCCGATCAGCAACCGCTGGCGGGCGTTACGGTGCAGATCAAAGGCACCACCCGAGGAACCGTAACGAATGCAGAAGGTACCTACACCGTAACGGCTCAGTCCGGCGAAACGCTTCGTTTTTCATTCATTGGCTATAAAGCCGAAGAATTGGCAGTACCCGAAAATGGCGTATTGAACGTTAATCTGAATAACGAAGAATCGGCGTTACAGGAAGTCGTAGTAACGGCTTTGGGGATTGCCAAAGAGAAAAAGTCGCTGGGCTATTCGGTACAGGAATTGAAAAGTACGGAAATTTCGCAGGCCCGCGAAACGAACCTGGTCAATGCCTTATCGGGTAAAATTGCCGGGGTAAACATTACCAACAGTCAGGGAAACATGGGTTCTTCCCGGATCGTCATTCGTGGGGAAACCTCCATCGCGGGTAATAACCAGCCCTTGTTTGTCGTCGATGGGATTCCCGTCGATAACTCGCAGTTTGGCAGCACGGGTACCAACCGGGATTATCCCAACGCCATTGCCGACATCAACCCCGATAACATCGAAACCATTAGCGTACTGAAAGGCCCCAACGCGGCGGCTCTGTACGGTTCGCGGGCAGCGAATGGAGTAATTCTGATCAAAACAAAAGGGGGCAAAGGGAACAAGGGATTGGGTGTAACGCTCAATGCGGCTCATACTTTTGAAAACCTGCTGGTACTGCCTGATTACCAAAACGTATATGGACAAGGGACAGGCGGACTATTCTCGTATAAAGACGGAAAAGGCGGTGGTTTGAACGACGGTACCGACGAAAGCTGGGGCCCAAAAATGGATGGTCGGCTGTTACCGCAATTCTTCTCCAGGGGTGAGGCGGTGCCTTTTGTACCGCACCCTGACAACGTGAAGAACTTCTTCAAAACGGGTCATACCAACAACATTGGTGTGTCGATTGCGGGTTCGGATGCAAAATTCGATTACCGTTTCTCGTTCAACAATACGCGTCAGACGGGCGTAGTGCCCAATACGGATATTACGAAAAACAACTTTTCGGTAAACGGTACGTACCACCTCAACGACCGACTGACCATCAATACGAGTGCCAACTTCATTCGTTCGGAGTCGGATAACCTCTCGGCTCTGGGTGGCCGGGGTTCGAGTGTGATGCTGCAATTCCTGTGGTTTGGCCGTCAGGTCGATACGGGTTTACTGCGGGATTACCGGGCGAATGGCGAGAATGATTTCAACTGGAACCACAGTTACTACAGCAACCCGTATTTGCTGCTGTACGAAAACACGAATGCCCAGCGGCGGGATCGGTTCTTCGGGAATGTGAATCTGAACTATAAGATCAACGACTGGCTGTCGGCGATGGTCCGGACCGGTAACGACTTTTATACCGACCGACGCAAGTCTAAAATTTCGTACGGAACGAATGGTACGCCCTTCGGTTCGTACGCGGAAGATGCTTACGTAGTCAACGAAAATAACACGGATTTTGCCCTGAATTTCAACCGCAAGCTCAGCGATGATTTCGATCTGGAAGGGCTCGTCGGAGGAAACATTCGCAGTAACTTCTACGAACAAAACTACCAGCAGGCTCCGCGTCTGGCCGTAGCCGGACTGTATACGCTCAACAACTCCCGCGATCCGTTGGTATCGAACAACGTATTCAGACGTCGGCGGGTGTACAGTGCCTACGCGTCGGCTCAGTTGGGTTTCCGGAATTATGCGTTCCTGAACCTGACGGCCCGTAACGACTGGTCCTCGACCCTGCCGCCCGGTAGTAACTCATATTTCTATCCTTCGGTGAACGCCAGTGTGGTCCTGACGGATGCTTTCAACATTCGTACCAACTGGCTCTCGTTTGCCAAGATTCGGGGGGGCTGGGCTGAAGTAGGAAACGATACGGACCCGTACCAGTTGACGAACACGTATCCGTTCAACCAGCCCTTTGGTAGTAATCCTTTGCTGACGGTTTCGGACGTATTGCTGAATCGAAACCTGAAGCCGGAAATTACGCAGTCGAGTGAAATCGGTTTAGAACTGGCTTTGTTCAAGAGTCGCGTTCGGGCGGATTTTAGCTACTACAATTCCGACAGTTACAACCAGATTCTGCGGGCCGACGTGAGTCCAACGACGGGGTATAAGCAAAAGCTCCTCAACGCCGGACACATCAATAACCACGGTTTTGAAGCTCAGTTGAGTGGTACGCCCGTACAGACTTCGGGCGGTTTCAAATGGAACGTGATCGTGAACTTCTCGCGAAACATCAGTAAGGTTGTTTCACTGGATGATCAGGGTTTACTGAATCAGTATATTCTCGGCAGCAATGGTACCACGCAGGTACTGGCGGGCGTAGGTCAACGCTACGGAGCCCTGTACGGATCGGCTTTCCAACGCGATGCCAGTGGTAACGTAGTGGTAGGAGCGAACGGCTTCCCGCTGAAAAATGCGAACCTGCAAACGCTGGGCTATTATACGCCGAAGTGGATTGGTGGGATTACCAACGCCTTCAGCTACAAAGGCTGGAACCTGAGCGTCCTGATTGATACCAAGCAGGGTGGACAGATTTACTCGGCGACCAACGCTACCGGACGCTACACGGGGGTACTGGAATCAACGCTGCCGGGCCGCGACGCGGAACACGGCGGACTATCGTACTACTATGCCGGAAATAACACGTCGTCCACGCCCGTACAGGTCGCTGGACCCGACGCGAAAGCTCCCAATGGCGAGCGGATCTATTCCGACGGAATCATTTTCAACGGCGTAACGGCGGATGGTCAGGCAAACAAGACCATCGTCCCCGCCGAACGGTACTACAAAAACATTTACAGCAACAGTGCCGGGGTGAACGAGGCCAGTGTATTCGATGCGTCGTTTATCAAACTGCGGGAAGTTCGTCTGAGTTATGCACTGCCCCAAAATCTGGTGAAGCGGTTGTCGTTACAGGGGGTAAACATTTCGCTCATTGGCCGGAACCTGGCCTTCCTCCAGAAAAAGGCTCCGAACATCGATCCCGAAACGGCCTTCAATACGGGTAACGGGCAGGGTCTTGAATCCCTGCAACTACCCACCACCCGGAGTTACGGCGTGAATTTAAACATCAGCTTCTAATCAAATAGTTGTCAGTTTGCTGTTTTCAGTTTTCAGTGAAAGGTCGCTCAACCTATGGCGTCCGAATTGTTCATAATCCAGCGTACCGGACGTTTTATGAATAGTGATTCAGAAGCTACTGAAAACCAAAAACCCAAAATTGAAAACTGTAAACAGCAAACTGACCACTCAACTCATACTCCCATGAAACGTATTTCCCAATTATTGCTTCCGCTGACGCTGGCTTTGGGGCTTTCGGCCTGCCAGAGTGAGCTGGAAGATATTAACAAAAACCCCAACGAGGCTACGCAGGGGCAACCTGATTACGTATTAACGAACGCCCTGAAATCCAGTGCCGATCTGGTGATGGGTTCGGATGCGTCGATGGAAACGACCGTACTATTTGTGCAGTACTGGGCGAAAATTCAGTATACCGACGTCGATAAATACACGACGAGTCCGACCAACGTACAGAATGTCTGGACGAACACCTATACGCAGGGGCTGAACGATTACGCAGAAGTAATTCGGCTCGGCGAACAGGCTAAAAATCCGAATTATCAGGCTGTAGGATTGATCATGCGTTCCTGGTCTTTTCAGGTACTGACGGATTTGTACGGAGACATTCCTTACTCGCAGGCTTTGAATATCGACCAGTACCTGACACCGAAATACGACGCTCAAAAAGACGTATATACGGGTTTGCTGAATGATTTGCAGAAAGCAGTTACCCTGATTGATGATACGGGAGCCAGTCCGATTTCGGGTGATGTAGTATACAAAGGCAACATGAAGCTCTGGCGGAAATTCGCTCAGTCGCTGCGGTTACGGATTGCCCTGCGAATTGCGGATCGCGATGCCGCTACGGCGAAAACGGTTATTTCCAGCTTAAGCAAAACGGACCTGATCGCCGGCAACGAGGAAACGGCCCAGTTTACCTACCTCACGTCGCCCAACCAGAACCCGGTCAACCGGGATCGCGAAACCCGTGATGATTACCGCGTGAGCAAAACCATCGTAGATAAGCTCGTCCAATTGAATGATCCCCGACTGAGCGTTTACGTCAACAAAACGGCGGATTATACCCCGCAGGGCTACATTGGCGTAACCAATGGCTTACCGGCGGATTCAGCGGCTCGTCTGGGCTTTACGAAAACATCGAAACTGGGCGATTACTTCACGGCGGCTTCGGCTCCGGCGGTATTCGTGAACTACGCCGAGGTACTGTTCAACCTGGCCGAAGCGGCTCAGCGGGGCTTTACTTCGGATGACGCCGCTACGCTGTACAAACAGGCCGTCACCGCTTCCCTACAACAGTACCGGGTAACGGCCGACGAGATCAGCAAATACCTGGCTCAGCCTTCGGTAGCCTATGACGCAGCCAACTACAAAAAATCGATTGGGGAACAGAAATGGCTGGCCTTATTCGGCGAAAGTCAGGAATCCTTTGCCGAGTGGCGGCGACTGGATTATCCGCAGTTGAAACCTGCGTATGCCGGGGTACTAAACGGCCGAATGCCCGTACGCCTGACGTATCCCACGGGTGAACAGGCTCTCAACAACGCCAACTACAAAGCAGCCGTCGCCAATCAGGGAGCTGATTTACTGACGACGAAGTTGTGGTTTGATGTAAACTAGAGGGAAGATGTTTTTAGTGAATTGGTTCGTATGCATTCACTGGTTTAACTCCTTAAATAATCTATTTTTAAGCCCCGTTCTTACTTTATCGGTAGGAACGGGGTTTTTCATGCCTGGAGCATACGTTCAATCAACCGTAAGAAAATTCATGGAATCGTTGCTCGATCAGCCCATCGTTCAGATGATCCTTTCGCTCGTCATTGGCGTAATTATTGGACTGGAACGCGAGTATCAGGGCAAGCCCGCCGGGGTACGTACGTTTACGCTAATTTGCCTGGGTTCGACCATTTTTACCATTTTATCCCGTCGGCTGGGGGCTCCCGACTCCATGGATCGTGTGGCTTCCAACATTGTGACCGGGATTGGCTTTCTGGGAGCGGGGGTCATTTTCAAAGAACAGGATCGCGTGGCGGGCTTAACTACGGCAGCCGCCATCTGGGCGACGTCTTCACTGGGCATGGCAATCGGGCAGGGCGATGCAGTACTCGCCTTCGTGGGAGCGTTTCTGTTACTGGCCGTACTCTTTGTATTTCAATTCGTGGAACGCTGGATCTCCGTCCATTTTCATACGCGGCATTACCGACTCGTGTACGAAGATTCTTCCCGGGCCTACGCGAAATTGCCGACGCTGTTCAGGCAGTTCAATCTCAGAGCCAGCCGAAAGAAGCAAACGATCCATCAGAACAGCTTGCTTAGTCACTGGACCGTGCATGGATCGCTCAAAAACCACGAACAACTGGTACAGGAACTAATGAAAAATCCGGAGCTGAAAGAACTTGATTTTTAGGCTATTTTAACGTCTGTGATTTGGGCAAATACGCAAGTTTTCGTTCGTTTGAACTTCTGAAGACGTTATAGCCATGAAACCTTTTGTACTCCTCCTTACACTATTCCTAAGTCCATCGCTCAAAGCCCTGGCTGACGTAGAATTTTTCCTTGAAACCGCCGTGGGTACCTCCCTGACAGTGGTTGTTAACGACCAGTCCATGACGAATGCCACGGGGCGTTTCCGCTTTTTTGACTTGAATCCGGGACGTGCTCAGGTGCTGGTCTACCGGGGCCGGATGCTGTTGACCCGGCAATGGGTGATCCTGTCACCCGAAACGCGTACAATGGCGATGTTACACCCCCAGTATGGCTTCCGCATTCGCGGTACGCAACCGGTAAGGGGTAATCTGTTCGACGAATTACCGGGAAGAGATCAAGCGATTCCTTCGTGGGACGATCAACGGGATGATGCACAGCCTTTTCCGGGGGACGAGTCAAATATCCCGCCCCGTGATTCGTACGGTTCGAACCATGACGTCATGAGTGCGGGAGAGATGGACGAATACCTTAAAGCTCTGGAGCGTACATCATTGCTCAAACGGATGGATTTTATTCGGCAGACCTTGCCCCGACAACGCTTCAAAACGACTCAGCTGGTGGAGATCATGCAGAAATTTGCGTTTACCAAAGAGAAAATGGAGATCGCCAAACTGGGTTGGGAGTCTGTAGCCGACCGATACAATTTTGACCTCATTTACGAGCAGTTTTCCTTTCTCTCCGAAAAGAATGAATTGCGGGCGTACTGCGACAGTCACCGCTAACAGTGATTCCCCGCAACTAAGCCGCCGCTAACTTGGAAGGCCCGCCTAGAATGACGTTTTTTGTAAAACGTTATTCACCCCCTAACCGTTACTGTCCTTGTATATTCTTCGTATTGATTGTCCTGACGAGAAAGGACTCGTTCATAAAGTTTCCGGTGTACTGTATCACCACGAGCTGAATTTGATTCGTAATGATGAATTTGTGGACCGTACTCACGGGCATTTTTACATGCGTACGGAATTCTCGGGAGAGTGTCAGGAGGAAAAAATACTAAATGCCTTACACGGAATTTTGCCCGATGCCGTCACGATTTCGCTGACGACCCAGCGGCCAAAAAACGTCGTTGTACTGGCCACTAAAGAACACCACTGTCTGAGCGATCTGCTGATCCGAAATGCGTACCGCGACCTGAATCTTAACATTCTGGCCGTCGTCGCCAATCACGACGTACTGCGACCGCTGGTGGAGAAATTCAATCTGCCCTTCCATCTGGTTTCGCACGAGGGGATGGAGCGGGAAGCCCACGAAGCGGCGATACTGGCGGCAGTCGAATCGTACGACGCCGATTATCTGGTACTGGCCAAGTACATGCGGATTCTTTCGGCGGAGTTTCAGCAACGGTATTCAAACCGGATCATCAATATTCATCACTCCTTTTTACCCGCTTTTGTGGGAGCCAACCCGTACCGGCAGGCTTTCGAACGCGGCGTGAAAATCATTGGTGCAACGGCCCACTTTGTGAACGAACACCTCGACGAAGGTCCCATCATTACGCAGGAAGTGATTCCGGTGAACCACACCAAAACCTGGCAGGAGCTGGCGGCGGCGGGTCGCGATGTCGAAAAGATTGCCCTGGCCAAAGCCCTGAAGCTGGTGCTGGAAGACCGGGTATTTGTGAAAAATAATAAGACCGTTGTATTTGAGTAATTCCCTTGAAAACCATGATCATTGACTTACGTTCTGATACGGTAACCCGCCCGACGAAAGCCATGCTGGAGGCCATGTTTGCGGCCGAAGTAGGCGACGATGTCTTTCAGGACGACCCGACCGTCAACGCTCTCGAAGCCAAATCGGCGGCATTGTTTGGCTATGAATCGGCCTTGTACTGTCCCTCGGGTACGATGACCAACCAGATTGCCATCAAAGTACACACCACGCCGGGCGACGAAGTGATCTGCGACGCGTTGTCACACATTTATCTCTACGAAGGCGGCGGCATGATGAGCAATTCGCTGGTATCGGCCACCTTACTGACGGGCGATTACGGTCGCCTCAACGCGGAACAGGTACGCGACAGCATCAAAGCCGATGACATTCACGCCCCGATTTCGCGGCTGGTATCGCTCGAAAATACGGTGAACAAAGGGGGAGGATGCTACTATGATTTAGCCGAAATTCAGCAGATTAAAGCCGTTTGCGAAGCCCACGGATTAAGTCTGCACCTGGATGGAGCCCGCTTGTTCAATGCCCTCGTAGAGACCGGCGAACGTCCGGACCAGTACGGACAGGTATTTGATTCGATTTCGATTTGCCTGTCGAAAGGGCTGGGAGCACCCGTAGGTTCGCTGCTATTGGGTACGAAAGATTTCATCAAAAAAGCCCGTCGCGTACGCAAACGCTTCGGCGGGGGCTGGCGGCAGGCGGGGTATTTGGCCGCTGCCGGAATTTATGCCCTGGATCACCACGTGGATCGCTTGAAAGAAGACCATCAGCGGGCCAAGACCATCGAAGGCATCGTACGCCGCGTTCCGGAAGTGATTGACGTTCTGCCGGTGTATACCAACATCGTGATTTTCCAATTGGCGGAAGGCTTACTGGCCACCGATTACGTTCAGAAACTGAATGAAAAAGGAATTCGTTGTGCTCCATTTGGCAAAGACAAAGTACGGATGGTGACGCACCTGGATTTCAACGACGATCATCTGACGGAGCTGGAGAAAAGGCTGGTTTAAACGGGTTTTTAGTTGATTGTTGTTGGTTATTAGATAGTGCATCCCGGAGGTTTATCGCCTTCGGGATGTTTTAGTTTTAGTGAACTGGAGGTTTCTAGTCCCATACTAAAACCATTTGCACGAATGGGGCTATTCAATAAACTAACACTGATTGATCGGTGTGGATTGATGGAGTTTTCGACGCCGACGGGGCGGGAACGACCCTGAAAGCATTCTCCCGGACGGATCGAATCCGTACATCAGGCATGACCACCGAAGCCCGTCAGTGATTATCCCGTACAGTGCTGGAAAACCTGCATTCATTTTTGGAAGAATAGAAGCTTTTTTTTACGATACGCCCCCCCTTTTACGCAAAACGGGGGGCGTATGCAGGTACAAGGCTCTACTCGGCAGGGTTTGTTTCAGCCAATTCCTGCGATGGTTTCGCTTCCTGAAGTTGCGTTACGAAAGCTCCGGCCACCGTTAAAGCCAGCGTTCCTGCACACAGGGCTACGTCGTCGCGTTCGCCGTACTGCTTGCTGGCGATGCCCACGAAAGCGGCAATGAAGGGAAGCAGGTAGTACGGATCATTCAGCTTCTTCGCCATACCGATACCCAGCGTGGCGGTAGCAGATAACGCTCCGCAGGTCACTTTGCCTTTTAACGATTCCGGAATTTTGATGCCCGACTGCAACAGCAGATTTCCGGCACTAATCACTGAAGCCGCCGTCAGCCAGCCTGCATACAGACTGATGGACTTTTGAAACGTGCGTTCCGGTTGCGGGACTTCCGTTTGACCAATTTCCAGAGCTTTGTGCAGCATTAAAGCGTTGGGCAATAAGGCAATGGTCGTCAGAGCTGAGGCCCGCCGACTGGCTTTATCATCCCGGGAAAAGAAATAAGTGAATACGTTATTCAGAGCATAACTACTGAGCAACCAGGGGACGGCTTTCTGATAGCGGGGATTGTCGAGCTGGTCGGGTAGGGCCTGGTGAATGGCCAGAGCGGTGGTGCCGGTATAAATGGTCGGCCACATGATGCCAAACGTTTCGTTGGAAGGCGTCAGCAGGTTTTCGTCAATTTCCTTTCGCTGTTTGCTGAAGGTACTGCGGCGTTGCGTACGGGAGCGGGTGTAGAAATAGGTGCCGACGATACTGCCGACCACGGCAATGGCAGTGCCAATCCGTTGCAATGAACTGGTTTTCATACGCTGGTGATAAGGGGTTACACTTAGCATCAGTAAGCAAAAACTCAGTGCCAGTTTGGTGGGCAGAAGCCTCTAGAGCCGGGTTTAATAGATTTCCACTTTAAGATTTAATCGCCGGCCATAGGAAGCGTTGGAATCCACCGGAACGCAGATGACATTCAATTCCCGGCCGTAGTAATCTCTTCTGCCAGAGGTATAATTTACTTTTCCTTTAGGTAATAACACGCCATTAATTAATTCACCGATGGAAGTGGAATCCTGACGGTTGTAATTGACATTACAATAGAGTTTGACGGGTTGCTTCAGTTCACCCGTAATGCTAACGATGGCTACAACCGGATCAAAGCCATTGTGAATCGTGATTGCATCAGGAAACCGATCGGCTCCAAACGTGTACGTCCAGGTATGTTTATTGAACAGATTAGCCATCCAGCCCAGTACTAAAAACAGGAAAAGAAAAGTACTTCCTGAAACGATCGTCAGTACTTTGATCACTCTTTTTCTGGCTTGTTTACGAGTGTTTTCCATGGGCTGGTAAGGGGTAGTGAGTTCTAATTGGACTGTTGATTGTACACGGATACCTTTCGAGTAGGGATAAAACGAAGAACGCCTCTTCTATCAAATAGAACAGGCGTTCTTACTAATGCTTGATTATTCGGAACGTTTGCGTATTTCCTTTTTCCAGAAAACGGAGCAGGTACGTTCCCATGGGTAAATCACTTACATCCAGATCAATATACGTGTCACTGAAATTCGATTCCGAAAGAAGGGTTCCGGTAAGGGAATAGAGCCGTACCTGATGGGTACCGGGCCGCCCTACGTTGATTCGTATTTTTTCAGTAGCCGGATTCGGGAAGACTTCAATAGCCGATACAATTGGCAACTCAACAGACGTAACCAATTCGACGCGTAGCTGCGAAGGTTCAATCACCCGCCCTACACCACAGCCATTGACTACGCTGGCGAGTTTATAGACCGAGATGTTCTCCTGACGATCGAACGTCAGCGTATCAATGGGGAGCGTCAGCGAAAAATACAACGATGAAAATTCATTTTTCAATTCCACTTGCCAGTTAGGATCACCCGTTAATTCAATGGGAACGGAAAGCTTCTGTCCGGGTAACGCATACGCCGTTTGCGTGAGTAGCCGGGCCGTAGGTTTGATCGAAACGGTCATCGGAACGCCCGAAGCCGCACTGGACGTATTCGGATCGGTGGCTACGACCATTACCCGGTATCCGGAAGCTCTGGGCAAGGTTTCGGCCACGAGTGCTTTGAGTCGTTGTTGACCCCAGGGAAGGGTATTGATTGTTTTGAAATTCGTACCCGTTGAATCGGAGATTTGGATGGAAAACCGATTGTTAGCCGAAAAAGTACCGGTAGTCGCGTAGGAAACGTAAAGCGTATCTCCTGCACAAATCCGGGAGTAGTAGTTAGCATTGACTGCATCAATTACTGAAACGGTCCGTTCGCTGGGTGGATTAACCGTAACGGTTGCAGAACCGGTTCCTGCGGTTTTGCCACACGTGTTGACTAGCTCCCGAACGGTATACGTGGTCGTTTGGGTAGGCTTTACGTTGATAAACGCATACCCGTCGGCGTAGAAAGTACCCGTAGAATTATCGGATAAGGTATACGAAACAAATTCGCCGGTTTGATGCGGGGTGACAAATTGTAGGGTAGTCGATTGGCCCGGATTGATGATGGTGCTGCCCAGAAGCCGGTACTCCGGGACCGAGAGAATTCTTAACGATCGCGAAGTACGAATGACCGGACTGGTAGAAGCCAGCTCCAGCGTATACAGCCCCGGCGTAAAATGGGTGGGAATCTTCAGTGAAAAAGGTCTGGTACCCGTCCGGGTGGAATCCATCCGAATGGCTTTCCGGGTTTTGGTATTGATCAGTGAAAGGACGAAATAATTAGACTCATCGTAATCGCCCGAGAACGAAAACCCTGCTGTTACCGTAGCTCCCCGGCATAGTTCATAATGGCTAACGGTGGTTAGATTCAAAACGGGCTTCACCCGAACAGTAACTTCACCCGTAGCCGTTCCGTAACCGCACTGGTTCGAAACGGACCTGATGGTGTACGTAGTCTTTTTCTGAACCGTTACCGAACGTGAGTACGAACCGACGAACCCATCTGACCAGTAAATCGTGCCGTACGATCCGTTTTTGAATTCTGCGTTTAAAGACACACTTTGTCCGCCTTCAACCATCTGATCAGGAGACGTGAGTACTACTTGGGGAGGAATGACAGCATTAATCCACAGCGTATCCGAATGGGTCGCCGGGTTGGAAGTCATAATCCGGAAAGCGAATGATCTGACAGGATTACTGGCCGGCCATTCAAACTCAAAAAAACCAGCTTGTTTCGTTTGGACCAGATCGACAAACGTTAGCGGGGCATTGTAATCCGTTCGGGTACTTACCTGAAGCGTATAGGTTGTGTTAGCATTTGGCTTTCCTCTAACCACAAAGGGAAGTTTAATTTTTCCCTGAAGGCAGGGGTTCTCCAAACGGGCACTTGCGGGCCAGCTTACTCGCAGGGAGTCATTCGTAATGACTGTAATCTTGAATGAAGTATTGGGAAGGTTAACCGTACCACAGACATTACTGATGGAGCGAATTTTATAATAAGTAGTCTGGGTGGGACTAAAATTTGCCTGAAGGCTACGTTCACTGGGGGAACTTAGGGTCCACTCCCTGGTGCCGTCCGAAACGACCATGGCTAGGGGCGGATAATTATTGTCGAATTCGGCAAAATAGGAAGACGTTGAGCCGGCTTTAATTTCCCGGGTATAGTTTTGGTATCTTAACCGAGCCTCTCCTGCTAAGTTGATATAAAAGATATCACTAACTTTTTCCGGAGCCGTAGAAATAATACGGACATAGATATTTTCCTGTTGCCGGGTTTCTTCAGGAAGCGTAAGCGAGTAAGAACCTTTTTGATTGACTATCCCGGATTCAAAATCTTTGAAACTCGAATACGAAGTAGCGTATTGAACTTTGAACTTATTACCCGGTTGAAACTCCCCATACGTATCGAAATTAATTGCTAATTTCTGATCACGACAGGCTATAGAGACTGGATTTTTAAAAAGAATGCCCTGATTATTGGGAAATCTTACCGTTACGACACAATCGTCTTTTAAATCCGTACTGTAGCAAAGATTGGAAACCTTTACGATGGAATACGTTTCTGATCGTTGTATATAAAATGCTTTATACCAGGGGTTATCATACGTAGATTGAGAACCGTCTGAAAAGGTTACGATATTTCTATGACTACCCGTTGTTGTAAAGCTAAGGTTATACGATTGAGGGATGTCAAAGGTGGTAATATTAGCATTTTCCCGAAAGCGGGCGGTTGGTTTGCCGTGTAGATCAATGTAGAAGAGATTGTTCGTCTGATAATCTCCAAAATCCAGGGATACGTTTACGGTTCTTACTTCTTGATCGGAATCGTTTACGTACGGACTCGCCACAAAGCTGACCCAGTTTTGAGCAATCGTTCCCTGAATCTCATGGGGGGCAGTACCCGTTGAAAGGTTTGCATTGAAACGTACTTTAACCGGACCGTTCAGGTTTTGATTCGATTGGATACGGAAACGAAATACCTGCCCATCACACGCATCTTTCGTAGGAAGGGAGTCCACTAACAAGCCTTTGGTAAGGGCTATGCTGATGGGATTCCCTGTAATTTTTGCCGGTCCGCAACCCGTTTGAACCGAGGATAACGTATAAGTCTGGTTCTGCAGAAGCGGGTTCGTATATTTTACCGAAAATGAGCCTTCGGTTGGGTCGTTATATCCTCCTTCTCCGCTGGTCTGCGTACCGTCAGAAAGGATGGCGTGATAAGGTGAAATGCCTTTTACCTTAACGTTTATCGAAACAGCAGAACCATAAGGTACACGGGTTGGCTCATTGGTGAAAAGCTCGGCCGTTGGAGCAGAAGCAATGACCATCCACAAATTGTTATACGGGCTAACCGTCTTCGGGTTACTACTCACAATTCGTACCGAAAAGCGGTTGGTATTGTATCGGCTTAGTACCGACGGAACCGTGAATTTCAAAGATCCGTTTTCAAGTGTAGCATCCGTATCCACGTACTGGTTAGGTGTTTCCTGACCCGGATTTAATTGAGGAATCAGGCGGATTTTAAAGGTGTTGCCATTTACCCAATTTCCCCCTTCCGTACTGAAGTTTACGTAAGCAGGGTTTCCTTCGCAGGTGGCAAAGGGCGTAACCAGCGTGGCCTGAATGCTAACGGGATTCGTTTTGACGCGGATGAAACCAGTTCCGGTATTCGTGCCGCAGCTATTCTGAATACTTTTTACGTAGTAACTAACCGGTTTGTCAAACGTAAACGTTTGCTCACCTGACGCTTTAAACAGGTTGTCGGAGGTGTAAAATTTAAACTGTAGGGTATCACGACTACTACTATCCTGTAGGGTAATTGTCATGTCACTACTAGCCGTAAACGGGACTTTGGCTTGCGAATACTTATTCAATTGAAAGGAGTGTTCCCCTAAATTTAGAATAGGGTACGCCCCCACGCTGTTGTAATCCGACCAGTTACTGGTAAAGGCCGGAGACGTAGCAACGACCTTCATCCGATAGCGACCATAAGGCCTCAGGTAGTTAAACGTATGTTGACCCAGGCGAATGCGTAGTTTATTCCCTGAGACCCATTGAGCCGGAAACTCTGAATACTGATAACCATCGTATTCAATTCCGATGGCGAACTGATTGGTAGCAGCGAACGTCCCCGTGATCTGAACAGGAATGTCTACGTCGGTTTCAAAACAAAGCGTGGCCGGGGCCTTTTCAATCGTAATGGATTGAGCGTTTAACGGAAAATAGCTCAAGCCCAAACAAAGCAGTAACAATAAACGGTACATCATAATTTCTGGATACGGAACGTGAGGGCAACGGTGGCGTTTTGAATGTGTAAGAGGTAAATGCCTGGGGGTACTGCACGCAGACTAAGGTCTTCCTGAGTAGCCTTGGCTTCGGTTTGCTGAATGATCTGACCAATGAGAGTCATTAATTGCATGGTACTTCCGGGCTGAAGGCCTTCCACGCGAATCTGATCGGTCGTTGGATTGGGAAAGGCCTTAATCGCGTGCGAGGCCGTCGGTTCAGTAGCCGTAATCAGCTCCACTTTCAGCGTACTGGGGTCCAGTACGGTACCGATGCCACAAACATTGGTAACCTGCCGGATTTTGTAGGTCAAACTCGGCGACAGGGCTTCGATGCGAAGGCTATCCCGCAGGTTGTTTGTAAAAAACGAGGCGTAATGGGGGTCCACGCCCCAGCTTACGCTAAAGGGAGCATCACCGGTAAACTCCAGCGGTAATTTGTAGACGCTTCCATTCGCCTGCATAGGTAGTTGGGCTACGCCGAATTTCACGCTTGCTTTCTCCGCCGTAGTATAAAAAGTGGCACTGGCACTACTCATGCTGGACGGATCGGAGGCCACCACCCGAATCCGGTAGCCGGAGCCTTTCTTCAGGGTGGTGGGCAGGATGCCCGCCAGCTCCTGATCACGCTTACCCGGTAGGGTGGGCAGTGAAGTAAACTGCTGACCTAACGAATCTGACAGTTGAACGCTCATCTGATTCGTAGCACTAAAGGAGCCTTTGGCTTCGTAACTGACAAAAATCGTATCGCCTTTACAGAGGTAACCATAGCCTGACTTCGTACTCACAAACTGCGTATTAATCATCCGCTCGGCCGGTGGATTAACCATGACCGTAGCCGAACCCGATACCGTTCCTTTCCCACAACCGTTGGAAATACTGGTAATGGTGTACGTGGTGGTTTGCGTAGGGGCAACGGATAGGTTTTGCTCTTTGGAATCGCTGTAAAAAACGCCTTTCTGACCCGTCGATAGTTCGTAATTGATCGTGGTTTGAATGTTTGAGGCTGCGTTTTGATTGATCAGCCGTAGCGTTGAATACTGGCCGGGATTAATGGTATTCGAACCAATCAATCGGTAGGAAGGCGGGAAAGAAAGGTACAGCTGACGGCTTTCACTGAGTTGTGGCGAGGTGGTCATGACCCGCAGTTCGTAGAAGTCTGAACCCTCTAACTGGGCCGGGATTTTTATAGTAATCGTTCCCGAGACCGTAGTCGTCACCGAATCCAGCGGGATGAACCCTTTTCGGGCCGTATACAGACCCACCCGTATTTTATTGGAGGTACTGAATTCGCCATTGAGATAGTACCGAACCAAGAGTGAACTACCGCTACAAATAGCATTCGTCGAGCTACTAACGGTTAGTCGGGGCTTGACGGTACCCGTCACCTTCCCCGAAACACTGCCGTAGCCACAGCCATTGGTCACTCCTTTTAATTCAAAAGTGGTGGTTTTACTGATGTGTTCGCTAATCGTACCGGGATTGAACGGAAACTCCCGGATCGTACCATCCGTCCACGTTACATTCCAGGGGCCCTGACCCGTAAAGGTAATTTTCATGGGTAGGCTGTAGTCAACCTGCGTAGGCCCGTCAGCCGATAGCGTTGCGGTAGGTAAAGTGCCCAACTCAAAGGGCAAGGCCGTACTACGGATGTCGCCCGCCCGCAAGCGAATCAGATACGAACCTGACGTATAGGTGTCGGGTATCTGGAACGCCGCCAGATTGGTACCTATGGAACTGGTAATTTCCCGGAACACGCTGTCTTTGGCAGCGGCGACTTCCAGCACCAGTGTAACGTTCCCAGGCATGGAACCGGCTATGCCATAGGGAAGCTGGTAAGAGCCTTTGGTGCAAAATACGAGTTTCTGACTGGCATAAGCCGTAGGAAAGAAAATGCGGTACGGTTTCAGATCGACGTTCAGTACGCCCGAGCCGGACGTTGTACCACAAACGTTCGTTGCGGATTTGATGCGATACGCACCGGACTCGGGTGGGTAAAAATTAACAAAGAAACCACCGTAGTCATTGCCGGAGGCTGCCGGGTAATACGTCCAGTCCTGCTTGCCATTGGTGAGTACCAGCCTGGTTAGACTGGTCACATAGGTCATAGACTCTGATAGGTCAATAGGAATCGAATCGCCCGGTAACAAATCATTTAAAGTTCGTTCGTAGGTACGCAAGGATAGCGTTGGCTTTTTGTCGATGCGTAAGGGGAAGGCTTCGCTTTGCGTAACGGGGTTCGTGGAGACGATACGAACGGAGAAATTTTTGACTTCCGCAATCGGAATAGGGACGGAACGGCCACTCGTGCCCTTGATGGTACGGAGATCCGTAACCTGGTTATTATCGATAATCCGCTGAATTCTAAATTCATTATCGGAGCCAAACGTACCCGTAGTCTGGAAGGAAAGGGGTATGGAATCGCCTACGCAGTAAGCCCTGGCTGGGAGCGTTAGAGAGATACCGTGGGAAGCCGGTTTCGTCAGCGTAATGATTGAAGTATTACCCGGCGTATTCGTTAAATCCGTTGTCTGACAGGTATTACTAACCTTTTCCAACCGATAGGTAGACTGGGCCTGGGTGGGACGTATTCTCAGGTTGGGATACGAATAAAGCGTATAAAAACTGGCCGATTCAGTGACGCGTAATTTCCTGCCGTCGCTTAGTTGTAAGTCATAAGGACCGCCACCCATGAGCTGAATGGGTAAATCGATATCCTGTACTTCGTTGATGCTGTAATTACGATACCATTCATTAAATACGGCGGAAGGCTTCGTCGAAATTCTAATTTTAGCCGTTTCAGCAACGTACGCTCCAGCCGTGATGAAAAGGTTAAAATCGTGAACGCGTACCATTTCATTGTTCGATAAAATAGGAAGGGTAAAGCGAAGCTGATTTGAACGAATCGTGGCCTCAACAGGCGTACCTCGGTATCCATTCGAATAGTCCCGAATCTGAACCGTAGCTGTTTCGGGTAAGGGTACATTGGACGTTAAAGACAGGGTTACGCTTTGCCCTTCGCAAAAATTTGGTTGGGTATGGAATCTACCTTGAATCCCGCCTGAACCGTTACCGTAACGGGCGTTTTGTCTACCTGCCCGGCTCCACACCCCGTGCTATAGCTCTGAATGGTATAGAGGGTGGTCTGCGTAGGAAATGAAAGGTTATGTTTAGGACTATCGCCGTCGTGACGATACGTGGACTGGTCGCTTAAGTGGACGATCCTAGGATACGTGCCTTGCAGATCGAAATAAAAATTCGGTTTCTGACCCAGTTTAATCGTTTGATTGCCCGATGAAAAACGGGCGGTGGCCGGGTTGAGTATTTTTAAACGTACCTGATCGCTTGAACTCATCAGGTAAGGGTTTTCCTGAATGATTCGGACGGAATACGTTCGCTCCCAATCCCCGATATTTTCAGGAACGATAAAACGCAGAGCGTTACCGGAATACGAGGCCGGAACGTCCTTGTAGGTATCAAGTTCTTCCTCTCCGTCGTAACTCAGTCGTGTTAGCCGGATTTTAAAGCTTCCGCTGGCTGACAGGTTTCCGCCAGCCGTCGAAACATTCACAACCGCCTCATTACCCGTACAGGATTCAGCCGGACTAACGGACGTGGTACGGATGGAAAAAGGATTGACCTTGATGGAAACGCTCCCCGTTCCCGAGCCCGTTCCGCACCGGTTGGAAACGGATTGCAGCACGTACGATCGGTTTTTATCGACCAAAATGGGCTCACTGCGTTTATCCCTCAGAGCGGAGGTGGTCGTTACCGTCACCCGCAAGCTGTCTGCCGTTAATTCATCCCTCAAAAGAGCAGTAATCGTGCTGCTTCCGAATGAAGAAAATTCGAGCGGGACAGTACTATTAGGGTTCGCCTGATACGACCGAGAAGTTAGGGTAACGACGGGTAAAAAAGAGGCGTAAAAGTAATCATTGCTCCAGTCGCTCACGACCGAAGGGTTCGTGCACTTTACCCGTAAAATCGTAGCTGAAGAAAGCTGGTTTTCATGAAGTCCTGCCGGAAAGCTTACCTGAAAGCGGATTTTACCATTGGCGTACGTCGCCGGAATCTGGTGATAGGGGGTTCGATAGTAAGAATCACCGAACTCAACACTAAAAGAAGCCGAAACTGGAAAATTACCTTCTAGAGAGACCGGATACTCAACGAAGGATCCTACGCAAAAGTAGGAATTCGGTTTATCACCAATGATGATACGTTCATGCTGAGCTATAGCCTGGTAACCAAGCATACATAGCCATACTACCCACAAAAATTTCATAAATCAAGTAAAGGACAACGGATAGGCGATGGGGATACTTAGACTTACAAATCTACTCTTTAAACAGAGAAATAAATGAATTTTTTAGAAAGATATGAAGAAGATTCGTCTTGTGTTATTTCTTTATAAACATATTCGTGATACAACATCTTAATCATTAATTAAGAGGCTCTAATTGAAGCTAAATAGACGTATAATTGTACAGATAATAGAAGCTATTCCAGATAGCTTAATGAAGAGTAATAAGTGCATAAATGTTTTTTATTCTTCTGAGTACTTTTAAGCTTTTGAGAAATTAATAGGTTGTTAATCTGTGTTTTATGTGCTATTTGGCCAGAATTTAAGAAAAGTAGATCGGTTACTTTAGTGGCCTGCCTTTTTTAACGAATCGTTTCGCTTCTTATGTTTATCAACATCCCAGTCAAAGCCCCAGGCTTTCGTATATACATCTAATGCAGGTAAGCCCATAAGAGCTCTTCGTTCGTCTACACGGTCAGGATCGACCAGGGGTTCTACGTAAAATTCTTTAGTAAGCGTATCCTGACCAATCTGAGTACCGTACAACTGTTTTCCGTTGCTTTCCAAACCGACCCGGTCTTCCAGATAAGCCAGATCAACGGATTCGGCCTTTTGTTCTCTCACCGCTTGCTGCATGAAAGGTAAGTAACGTTGCATAGTCGGCAGATTAGCGTGCTGAATAACCAGAAATAGGGTTTGGTTCGCTTCTCTTCCAATCTGCCTGGCACTTAGCCATCCATACCGGGTCAAGATGTCGCCTACCTCTTGTGCATGAATACTGTCTCTGGTAGCTACTTTTTTCCAGAAGTAAGTAGCTTGTGGTGAGTTATACCCGTATTGTTCAGCAATTGGAAAATGCTCTTCCCTCAACTGCTGATCCTCCTGTCGAATGGCAAGCAGGCGATTTTTGATGGAAGTATAGTCGGTAGTCTGGCCGTAACTATAGGCAGAAATAAGAAGAAAAAAGAATAGAAATTTCATGGAAAAAGGGTATTTGATTTACAAATCAAATACCCTTTTTCCATTCATAAAAATGGAATCAAAAGTTCAAGCGACGAATGCTTTAAGTATAGGAGCGAAAACTTAAAAAGCCTACTTTTTGTAACCTGGTAAATACAATTCCCAAATCGTTAAGACACTAAACTAACTTCCTCCGTTTGGTACAATTCCGTAAGAATGGTTAATGCGGTATCGATTTCCTGCCGGGTATTATCCGATCCGAAGGAAAACCGTACGTTTTCTTTCCCAAAGCTGGAGGGGATTTCCTGAAGTACGTGCGAGCCGCCCGCCAGATTGGAACAGGCACTGCCGCCAGAAACGGCAATTCCGCGAGCATCCAGGGCTTCAACCAGCGAACAGGGAGCATCCAGAATGGGGAAGGCGACATTAATCAGTCCGGGTAAGGTCTCGTCGATACTTTGACATCGACCATTGAACGTAACACCAGGAATATGATTCCGTAACCCACCAATGAACTGACGTTTCAGCGAATCCAGGTGAGCGATGTTCTGCTGTTGCTGGGTGATGGCCAGCTCCAATGCTTTGGTCAGGCCCACAATGCCCGGCACGTTTTCAGTACCCCCGCGTTGGCCGCCTTCCTGTCCACCGCCACTGAGTAGGGCCGGTAAGCGATGTCCCCGACGGGCGACCAGAAAGCCAACGCCTTTCGGACCACGAAATTTATGAGCTGAAGCCGTGGCGAAATCAACGGCGTTGAGGGCTACATGGACTTTGCCCAGGCTCTGAACGGTGTCGGTATGAAAGTAGGCTCCGTAGTGCTGGGTTAAGGCACCCACTTCTTCCAGATTCAGTAAGTTCCCGAGCTCATTATTGGCGTGCATGAGGCTGACGAGTCCTTTGGGGTGCTTTTCCAGCCAGCGGGTCAGGTCGGGAATTGAAACCCGTCCCTGCTCGTCGAGTGCAACGTAATCCAGCTGAATTTGCCCCGCCTGCTCCAATTGCCGTAACGGTAACAGGACGGCTTTATGTTCAATTTTTGAGGTCAGGACATGACGAATCCTATACTGCTGAATGCTGCTCTTGAGGGCAAAATTATCGGCCTCGGTACCCCCGGAAGTGAAGATGATTTCTTCGGGAGAAAGGGCCAGTAAATCAGCGATTTGATGACGACTGGACTGAATCACACGTTTCGCCTCTCGACCCGCCCGGTGATTGGAGGATGGATTCCCGAAATGTTGCGTAAAATAGGGTAAAATCGTTTCCAGAACGGCTGGCGATAAAGACGTAGTAGCGGAGTTATCGAAATAAATAGACATGCGATGAAAGAGCTGATGAAGGTGAATGATCAGATGAAACGGTCAAACTCGTAGTGAATCCAGGAGCGACCAGACGTGACGGAAAATCACGTTCGTGACAAACGAGAAAACAGTGCTTAGCTTCGGAGGACGAAGCAGGCCGGTCCATTTTGAGTCGGGTGGAGTGCCATGCGGTATTGGGTTTATAGTTCCTAATGTGTTAGGCAGGTTAGCACTGATTCCGTGTCGGAAAGTTGCTAAGGATTCGCAGAGCCTGTCTCTCCTCCTTTCTGTATAAGCCCCAACTACCCGTAGTAATTGAAGACGTTGCAAAGATACGGTTGAGAAAAAGTATAAAACAAATAAAATCTATAGAAATTATAGATTAATAAATAAGTATGAGCTTGTTTGACGTTTAAAGTGTTGAATAATAGTCTGTTGTGTGGAATGTTGCTCTGCCGTTGTTGGTATTTAGCGTAGCGTAACCAACAACTTGTGTGCGAATATCTCGCTGCCATCCATGTAATGGTTAGTGTTTAACAAAACACCGACAACGGCGGGAGAAACAGATTTTAGTTAACAATACTTAGGAATCTGAAATGTTTTTCTACTTTAGCGACTCTATAAACCTGGTATAAAATGGAAAAATACCCGCTCGACTTTTTTGCTTTTTGTTTGCCTATCCTGGTGCTAATTGCTTTTTATGGCTTTGGCATTCAATGGCAGTATCTGGCTGGTATAGGTTTACCCCTAGCATGCGTGATCTACTATCTCAGGATGAAAGAGCAAAAGACCAATAAAAGTCAACAGATACTGGCAACTGTCGCTGGACTGTTGATCATTTTATCCATGTTGCTATTTTATTTAAATCGATGAGATTTTATTGCTAGCGTGATGGCTTCTGTAGAAAGTTGTGAATGACCCTAGCAGTAGAGGATAGTATAGCTTCCTTTACGAAGAGTAAGTAGCTAAGCAGTTGTATAACTATCATTTCACATGGCTTACAAAGAAGTATCTTATTGGTTAAGTTATTGGTAACATTTAATGAAAAGCGTAGCTAGATGAAAAAGTAACTTATAACTACTTTAAACCTGCATAATCAACTTCCTTCCTCTGGTTTGATTAGACTCCATGAGAAGATGAGCCTTTTGAACGGTTTCTACGCTTAGATTACCCAGGATGTGGATGGCAGGAGGAGTAAGCTCATGACGTTCAATTCGGTCAAACAATTCTTTCAAGGTTTTCCCGTAGTAATGAAGACAATCTTTCCTGAACGCGTGTGCGTAATTAGCAACGTGAATCACAGTGGTTGCCTTATCAAACAGTAATTCTCTGGCTTTTTCTGTGGTGAGAGATGTTACATCCACATACGTACCATAAACGTTAATCAGTTCAGCACAAATTTCGGATAAATAGCCGCCTACCAAATCCACCACATAGTCAAACGTTTCGCTGGTCATCTTCTTACGGAGTGTAGATAGTAGATCCGCCTGACGATAGTTGATGATGTGATCCTCGGGTAAACCCAGCCCAACTAAATGTGAAAAGCTTTCTTCATTTCCGGCGGTTGTATAAACACGTTGACTTCCAGCCGCCAGCAGAAGTTTGATCAGGACGGTTCCTACACCGCCCGCCCCGCCTGCAATAAAAAGAGCCGCGTCTTCCGGTATGGAAATCCTTGTAAAGCATTGGTAAGCGGTCATGCCCGTCATGGGCAAGGCAGCCGCTTCTTCAAACGTTAGCCGTTCAGGGTTTTTGGCAATAAGCTCACGCGGAACGCTGATGTATTCGGCGTAGGTACCATTGGAAGCCAGACTGCCTACGTAGCAGTCGCTTGATCACCTACGGTAAAGTCGGTCACGTCTTCACCCATCTGTACAATTTCACCAGACAATTCTCTACCGAGAATGCTTGATTTTAACAGTTTACTTTCAGTACCTCCCTGTCTCATTTGATAATCAATGGGATTGAAGGCCGTCGCTCGAATACGAATCAGAACCTCGCCCGCACCTGGGGAGGGCTTTTCTAGTTCTGCCAGCGTAAAATTTTCAACGCCTCCCAACTTTTTCAGGACAATGGCTTTCATCATAACTGTTTTAGCTAACGTGTAAAGGATCAATTGTGTCAGGTATTTTTCTTGCTAGATGCTCTAATAAATCTGCTAAACTTGATTCAATAAAAAAACGCTCTTCGAGACCTTTATCTCGAATGAGCGTTTGAAAAATGGGATTCAGCTAGAAAAAACGGGTACTAAGACCCGTTTTTTCAATTACTTGATTACACCAATTCCAGCGGATACTTCCGTTGCCGTTTCCCCGTCAGGTTAAACAGGGCATTGGCCAGAGCCGGAGCGATGGGGGGTAGACCCGGTTCGCCCACGCCACCGGGAGCTTCCTGATTGTCGATGATGTGGACTTCCATGACCGGCGTTTCATTAATACGTAGCACCGGATAATTATGGAAGTTCGTTTGTTCCACGGCTCCGTTGGCGAAGGTAATCGGGCTTTTGATCGCCGCCGTCAGACCGTAGATGATGTTACTTTCAGTCTGAGCTTTGATGTTATCGGGGTTTACGGTCATCCCGCAGTCAATCACCGATACTACTTTTTCGATCTTCACGCCATCCGCCGTTTTCGCTACCGTAAATACGTGAGCACAGATGGTACTGAACGAACGGGCAATAGCCAGTCCGCGAGCTTTTCCGGCGGGTAGCTTTTCGCGATAACCGGATTTTTCCGCCGCCGTTTCCAGTACTTTCACAAAACGGGGGGAATCTTTCAGTAACTCCAGTCGCAAATCCAGCGGATCTTTGCCCGCCGCGTGAGCCAGCTCGTCCACGAAGGATTCGTGACCAAATACGTTCGTCGAAGCATACACTGAACGCCACCAGAGGATGGGCAGGTCGGTACTCGCATTGTGGTAGCTACGGCGAATATTCGGAATTTGAAGCGGACTGTCCTTCGGACCGATGCCTTCTTCAGCCCAGCCGTCGGCTTTACCCTTCAGGTCGGCTTTGAACACCTGCTTCTGAATTGATTCCGAAATGATTTTATGGTGAAAAGCCGTCACGTTGCCTTTCTCGTCGATACCCCCTTCGAGTACACTCAACATGGCGGGACGGTACGGACCCTGACTCATATCATCTTCCCGCGTCCAGATGAGCTTCACGGGAGCGTTGACCTGTTTGGATAAAAACACAGCTTCTTTTACGAAGTCCAGATACGCTTTCCGGCCAAAAGCTCCGCCCAGAAACGTCACGTTGACTTTCACCTGTTCGGGTTTAAGGCCCAGGTACTGAGCCACTTCGCCAATGGTACCGTCGGGACCCTGTACGGGAGCCCAGATTTCCACCGAATCGCCCTTAAACCAAGCCGTTGCGTTGACGGGTTCCATCGCGGCGTGAGCGGCAAAGGGCGTTTCGTACGTGGCCTGAACTTTCTTGGACGCTTCACCGTAGGCTTTGGCAAAATCGCCCGTATTGCCCGCGAAATCGCTGCCGTCTTTCTTAGCCAGCTCGTGCATTTGAGCCGAGAACTTTTCCGTCGATAAAGCCGCCTCGTTTACTGGTGCCCACTTGACCTTCAGTTTTTTCCGTCCCTGTACCGCTGCCCAGTAGTTCGTGGCCAGTACCGCTACGGTTTCAACGGTAGTATGGGGCATCGCCCGTTCGGCTTTCAGTACTTTTTTCACGCCGGGTACTTTCATCGTCGCCGTGGTATCAAATGAAGCCACTTTGCCATGAATGGCCGGACAGCGTTCGATGCTGGCGTACAACATGCCGGGTACTTCTACGTCAATACCAAACTGTGCCTGACCCGTTACTTTCAGCGGTACATCGGGCTTAGGAATGTTCTTGCCGAGTAACTTGAAATCCTTGGGATCTTTCAGTTTGGGGTCTTTTGGTACGGGCAGTTGGGAAGCATCACTCACGAGTTCAGCGTAAGTAAAAGATTTTCCCGAAGGCTTGTGATAAACCTTCGCTTCCTGGGCGTAACACTCGCTGACGGGTACCTGCCATTTGTTGGCTGCGGCCTGTACGAGCATTTCCTTCACCGCCGCACCGGCTTTCCGCAGGGGCATCCAGCGGGTACGAACGGAAGAACTACCGCCCGAAAGCTGAGAGCCGTATTTGCCCTGACCGTTGGTCTGGCTGATATGAATCTGATCAAGTGATACTTCCAGTTCTTCCGCAATCAAAGCGGGCAGCGACTGGTATGTACCCTGTCCCATGTCGGGCCGTGGGTTGAGTAAGGTAATCTTTCCCGTATCGTCAATGAGGATATAGGGGCTGAATTCCAGACCGAGCGTAGTCTGGGGAATTTTATGAAGAACGACGTCTTCCGACTGAGCCGGAATCGAAAAACCCAGGGCGAGCAAAGCTCCGGCGGAGCCACTCGTTTTGAGGAAATTCCGGCGATTGATGTTGGATGTTTTCATTGCCTGAGGCATAAAGAGTAAAACCAAACCGGGGAAAAAGGAACATTAACGATCCAGACTTGCCGTCTTTTTCGCAGCGGCGGGCTTGGCTTCCTGAATGGAATCCGCCGCCCGATGAATCGCTTTCCGAACCCGCTGGTAGGTTCCGCAGCGGCAAATGTTTCCCTGCATGTACAGGTCAATGTCCTCGTCGGTAGGCTTGGGCTTTTCTTTCAGCAGGGCTACTGCACTCATGATTTGCCCTGACTGGCAGTAACCGCACTGCGTCACCTGTTCGTCGATCCAGGCTTGTTGTACGACGTGCAGATGATCGGGCGTGCCGATGCCTTCGATAGTCGTAATTTTCTGTCCTTTCACGACCGATACCGGTGTGGAGCAGGAACGGATGGGTGAACCATTGAGGTGAACCGTACAGGCTCCGCACTGAGCCATGCCACAGCCAAATTTGGTGCCTTTCAGACCCACTACATCCCGGATGGCCCAGAGTAGGGGCATCTCAGGGTCTACGTCAATCGTATAGGCTTTGCCGTTGACGGTCAGTTTCGTTTGTGCCATGATGAAATGGTAAATAGGGATTTGCTCGCAGAAGTGTTTCAAAGATACGGATTAATTGCTCGCTACATCCATTGAAAATAAACCCGGACTGATGGAATTTTCACTGCTTCGTAGCTAGTAACAGCAGAATGCACAATCCCCATAAAGCAGGAAACCGAAAGGAAAGTTCAGGTAGATAAAATTCTCCAAATAGTCGCAAAAGCCTTATTAATCCCTGAAAATGTGCGAAATTTGAAAATTTGATTACCACATTTTATCAACACATATGAAAAAATACAACGCTCTGGTACTAGGGCTGGTGGCTTTGAGTACAGCCGCCTTCGTAGGCAAACCCAGTGACGATCCCAAACGAAAGGGACTGGACTTGTCAGGCATGGACCTGTCGGTGAGTCCCCGCGAAGATTTCTTCCTGTACGCAAACGGAGCCTGGCTGAAGAATACGGAAATTCCAGCTTCGGAGACGGGTTGGGGTTCATTTAATATTCTACGGGATGAAAACAACCGTCACATTCACGAAATTCTCGAAGTGGCGGCGAAAAGCAAGGCCAAGAAAGGCAGTATCGAGCAACGTGTAGGCGATTTTTATGCATCCGGCATGGATACGGTAGCCATCGAAAAACGCGGTTACGAGCCCATCAAGCCCATTTTGGCCGAGATTGACCGGATCAAGGATTACAAATCACTGCTGGCGTACTCGGCGGCTCACCCGCTGGAAGGGGGCGGAACGTTCCTGGGCATTGGCGTAGGAGCGGATGCGAAAAACCCCGATGCGTACATTGTCAGTATGCGGCAAACGGGTACGGGCCTTCCCGAAAAAGATTACTATACGAAGGACGACGCCGCGACTCAGAAAGTCCGCGAAGCTTACAAAAAATACATCAGCACACTCTTTACGCTGACGGGTACGGAAGCCGCTCAGGCTCAGAAGCTGGCTGAAGCTATTCTGGCTCTGGAAACGAAAATTGCCACTTCGCACCTGGGCCGGATCGAGATGCGGAATCCCATCGCTCAGTACAACAAATTCGCGACGAAGGATTTCGCAGCAAAAGTTCCCAACCTGGATCTGAGTGCCTTATTGACGACGCTGCGGATGAAAACCGATACGATCATCGTCGGTCAACCCAAATACTACGAATACCTGAATACCATGCTGCCCAACGAAAACATCGAAACGCTGAAGGCAAAGATGAAGTTTTCGGTCATAAGCGGAGCATCGGCGAACCTGAGCAGCCCTTTCGTAAACGCCAATTTTGAATACGTAGGCAAGACGCTGAACGGACAAAAAGTACAGCAGGACCGCTGGAAGCGTCTGTCAAGCCAGACCGACGGGATGCTGGGCGACTTACTGGGACAACTATACGTCGCGAAATACTTCAAGCCCGAATCCAAGAAACGCATGGACGAGCTGGTTGCAAACCTGCAAAAGGTATTCGAAACCCGCATCAAAGGCCTGGAGTGGATGACGGAAGAAACCAAGCAGGAAGCCCTGAAGAAGTTACATTCCTTCACCCCGAAAATCGGGTATCCGACGAAGTGGAAAAACTACGATGGGGTAGTAGTGAAACGCGATGATTACTTCGGAAACCTGAAAGCCCTGAGCAAGTGGCGGTACGACGAAATGATCAATCGACTGGGTAAACCCGTTGATAAAACGGAATGGGGCATGACGCCGCCCACCGTAAATGCTTACTACAGCCCCGTACGTAACGAAATCGCCTTCCCGGCGGGTATTCTGCAATGGCCCTTCTTCGACCCCAATGCGGATGATGCCTTTAACTACGGAGCCATCGGAGCCGTTATTGGTCACGAAATGACGCACGGTTTCGACGATCAGGGCCGTCAGTACAACTACATGGGCATGCTGAAAAACTGGTGGAAGAAGGAAGATGCCGACCAGTTCAAGCAACGGGCTCAGTTGGTAATCGACCAGTTTGATGGTTATACCGTACTCGACAATCTGCACGTAAAAGGTCAGTTGACGCTAGGTGAAAACCTGGCTGATCTGGGTGGTCTGTCGGTATCGTACGCGGCGTTCAAAACGTATACGAAACAAGGCAAGTCCAACGAGAAAATTGACGGTTTCACGCCCGATCAGCGTTTCTTCCTGGCCTTTGCCCAAATCTGGCGTACGAAAACCCGCGATGAAGCCCTGCGTCTTCGCGTAAATACGGACCCGCACTCACCCGGTGAATTCCGTACGAACGGTCCGTTGTCGAACTTCGAACCCTTCTACGAAGCCTTCGGTGTGAAACCCGGTGATAAGATGTACCGTCCGGATGACATTCGGGCAAAAATCTGGTAAGATTTATGCAATTTACCTGAGCGAAACGGAGTTGACGTATGGTTAGCTCCGTTTTTATTGGTAGGGGTATAGAACGCGGCTGCGATTGTTGGTACTAGCGATGAACCAATGGGGGAGATACCCGCAAACAGATTATTGGTGACGCTACGCTAAACACCAAGAACGGCGAAGGGCGGAGTAATTTACGATTTGGTACTATCCGGCGTAATGGGCAGGACGCGGTCGATTCCTTTCTTACGATTCCAGGGAGCGGTGGTCCGGCGGGCCATGTCGATGGTAAGCAGAATGACAATCAGGGTGAAAACCAGAAAGCCAAGGAAGAATATTTTTTTCTGACGACTCATAGCCCGGCAAAGGTACGACAAATGCCAGAACACTGTTCGCTGAATTAAAAAATGAACGTTTCGGCAAGGAATCGTTTATAAAAATTTTGACGGCTGTTACGCTTTTTCGCAAAGAAACGTATAGATTTAGGCCATACAAGAAACTACTATTCCCTTAACCGAAACAACCGGGTCTGGCCAATCAGGTCAGACCCGGTGCTTTTATACCCTTACGAAATATCAAATCCCGCCAGTTTTTCCGGTGAATCGTAAAAGAGCAGGCGACCCGTACGACTGGAAACTTCCGCCCAATTCAGCTGCTCGAAAGCAATGGCTACTACACCGCAGGGAGGCACCGTACCCAGAATTTCATGACAGAGATACTCCGATAAATACGTAATGGAAGGATTATGCCCAACAATTACAGCCGAATGAACCGTTTCCGGAATGGCATTGATAGCCGCCAGATAGTATCGCGGGGCTCCTTCGTATAAATCTTCGATGAACTGTGTTTTTGCAAAATCAAAACCCAACTGTTCAGCCAGTACCTGAGCCGTCATTCGCGTACGCTCCGATGGACTACTGATAAGAACGTCGAGTTGAATAGGTTTTTCGTTCAGTAGGCGGCCCATGCGAGCGGCATCAATCAAACCCTGGGGCGTCAACGAACGCTGAAAATCGTAAGATGTACCTGCGGGCTGTTCGGCTTCGGCGTGGCGAACCAGATAAAGTAGTTTAGTCATTGAGGAAGTAGATAGCAATGTATCCAAACCTACGATATTTATGGAAGAAACAGAGTGGCCGTTGGATAAAATCGTGGGGAAAGCGGCAGAATCGCGAATAAACGCGGGAAATTGGCTAATTTTGTAGAACGGCTCAGCAAGAGCCGTTTTCCGTTTCCAAAACCAGGGAAACGTAGACCGCAGGAAAGAAAATTCGTTTTAATTTTTCCCGTAGCGGAGTCGATATTTTGATTATGAGCACCATCGAACAAGAAATTGCCAAACGCCGTACGTTTGGCATCATCTCTCACCCCGATGCCGGGAAAACGACCCTGACCGAAAAGCTGCTGCTGTTCGGAGGGGCCATCCAGACGGCAGGGGCGGTGAAGTCCAATAAAATTAAGAAAACAGCCACCTCCGATTTCATGGAAATTGAAAAGCAGCGGGGGATTTCGGTGGCTACGTCAGTCATGACGTTTGAATACGAAGGACTGAAAATTAACATTCTCGATACGCCGGGTCACAAAGACTTTGCTGAAGATACCTACCGTACCCTAACGGCCGTAGACTCGGTAATTCTGGTGATTGACTGCGTAAAGGGCGTCGAGGAGCAGACGGAACGGTTGATGGAAGTATGCCGCATGCGGAATACACCCGTGATCATTTTCGTCAATAAAATGGACCGGGAAGGACAGAATCCCTTTGATTTGCTCGACGAACTGGAACAAAAACTATTGATTAAAGTACGCCCGCTAACCTGGCCGATTAACATTGGTCAGAATTTCAAAGGGGTGTATAATCTGTACGATAAATCGCTGAACCTGTTTAGCGTAAACAAAACCCGGATCGAACGGGATATTGTAGCGATTGATAATCTGAGTTCGCCCCAGCTCGACGAACAGGTAGGCGAGCGGGATGCCAATCAACTGCGGGAAGATGTGGAGCTCATCGAAGGCGTATACGATACCTTCGACCGCGATGCGTACCTGCGGGCGGAAGTGGCTCCCGTATTCTTCGGATCGGCGGTCAATAACTTCGGGGTACAGGAATTGCTGGATACGTTCTGCGAAATTGCTCCGGCCACGCAGGAACGCCAGACGGACGTACGCATCATCGAGCCCACCGAGAAAAAATTCAGTGGATTCGTATTTAAGATTCACGCCAACCTCGACCCCAAGCACCGCGACCGGATTGCCTTCCTTCGCGTATGTTCGGGTACTTTCGAGCGGAATAAATTTTATCACCACGTACGGCTGGACAAAGGCGTACGGTTCTCGAATCCGTACAACTTCATGGCCCAGTCGAAAGACGTCATCGACGAAGCCTTTCCGGGGGATGTAGTAGGTTTGTACGATACCGGAAACTTTAAAATCGGGGATACGCTCACCGAAGGCGAGGATTTATTCTTCCAGGGTATTCCAAGTTTTTCACCGGAAATTTTCAAGGAACTCATCAACATGGATCCGCTGAAATCCAAGCAGCTCGAAAAAGGCATTCAGCAGCTGACGGACGAGGGGGTCGCCCAGTTGTTCCTGATTCAGCCCGGTAACCGGAAGGTAGTAGGAACCGTAGGAGAACTCCAGTTTGAGGTGATTCAGTATCGTCTGGAGCACGAATATGGGGCCAAGTGCCGCTTCGATAACATGCCGATTTCAAAGGCTTGCTGGATTACGAGCGAGAATCCGTTGAAGTTGCAGGAGTATATTCGACTGAAAGGTCCGCAGATTGGCTACGATAAGGATGAACACCCGGTGTTCCTGGCCGAGTCGGAATGGATGCTGCGGATGAACATTCAGAATAATCCGGATATTAAATTCCACCTGACGTCAGAATTTAAGTTAGCCATGGAAGTCTGATCGGGTTAGTACTTAATTCTAGGGATACTATATAATTGCGAAAAGCGGGTTTCTGAATCAGAAATCCGCTTTTTGTATGATTTCAGGGCTTGAACGGACGTAAAGCGTGTTGGATGGGGTTGACAGAAATAGATTTAATTAATAATTTTGCGGTCACCATTGGAAAAACAGGGAGAAATCTCTAATTATGCCATGGAGTTCAACCTAAAAATTTATTTCAGATGAAAAAGTTTCATTTACTTGCGTCTGCCGTCGGCTGATGGCACTTTCCCTTACTTCTTGCCAGCGTACCCAGTACACGACGTTCCAGAAGCCTACTGCACCTGCCGTTGAGCACGTAGCTCAAGCTCCTGCAATTGCTCAGTTACCCGCTTCTGTTGCTCAGGCACCAGTCGTAGCTCAGCCTTCGCTGATGGATGCCGTAGCTGAAGAAAAAGCTCCCGTAGCGGAAGCACCGGTAGCCGTAGCTTCTACGAAAAAGGCAGTCGTTGTCAACAAGAGAGCGGCGAAATTGATGAGCAAGATCTCGTTTCAGAAAAACGAACAAGGTCATGTAAACGTGGTAGCTCAGGCTGGAAAGAAATTAACTGCGGTTGAAAAACTTGTAGTTAAGAAAGTAAACAAACAGATTGTTAAAGCTGAAAAAGCTCAGGCGAAAGGTAATAAGCCTTTTTCTGAGTGGAATAAGTATCTCCGTATCGGGGTGATCCTTCTGGCTGGTGCTTGATCCTTTCGATCATTGGTGCCGCTGTTGTATGGAACTCAGGCTTATGGATTCTCTCTTACCTGGCATGGTTAGCCGGCGTAGTCCTAACCGTATATGGTCTGGGTCTGGAATTAGCCTGGTGGTAATCGAATCGAATCTTTCGAACCATTGATCTCAAACCACAGCTCTCGGGCTGTGGTTTTTGCTTTATAAGGCTTTTAACGGCTAATTATTCGGTATCTTTCGCCCTAAGCCTTATTTATTGAGTATGAAACGCCTTTTTACCAACTTAACCTTCTGGGTCCTAACCGCCATTACCTTAGGTATTTTACTCGGCCACTTTGCCCCCGAGATTGCCCTTTACCCCATTTTGGATGAACCATTGAAAGGCCATTTTATGGGCCAGGAACTTAGCATCGGCAGTACCGTGAGTGAATTCCTGAGCGGCATTTTTATCAGTACCGTCAAACTATTCATCAATCCTATTATTTTCATCACCATTACGCTGGGAATTATCAGCATGGGCGATTTGAAAAAAGTCGGTAAAGTAGGAGCCAAAGCCCTGATTTACTTCGAAGTAGTTACCACTTTCGCCCTCATTATCGGCGTAGCCTGGCTCAGATCTTACGACCCGGCGACGGGGTTGTAACCAATCAGGTGAAGGGCGGTGATATCTCTAAATACACCAATACTGCCACCGATTTTAGCTGGTGGAAGTTTTTCGGCGACAATGTAACCTTGCAGGTATTACTCGTGGCGTTGATACTGGGATCTCTGCTCAGTAATTACTCGGGTCGCGAACGGGTGGTCAAAGCCCTGGCGTTTGTTTCCAAATACGTGTTCTGGGGTTTACACAAAGTCATGCTGCTGGCTCCGGTAGGGGCTTTTGGCGGGATGGCGTATACCATTAGCAAATACGGAATTCACACCCTCTTGCCCTTGGGTAAGCTGATGCTAACGGTGTACCTGACGATGGCCTGTTTCGTCTTTGGCGTACTCGGCCTCATTCTGCGTACCTACAAGCTCAGCATCTGGCAGTTTCTCAAGTACATTAAAGAAGAACTACTCATCGTACTCGGTACGTCTTCTTCCGAAGCAGCCCTGCCTTCCATCATGGAAAAACTCGAACGGATGGGTTGTTCCAAACCCGTCGTAGGGTTGGTAGTACCGGCGGGTTACTCATTCAACCTGGACGGTACAACGATTTATCTATCGATGGCGACCATTTTTCTGGCTCAGGTCTTTCATGTACACCTGAGCTGGGAACAGATTCTGACCATCATTGGTATTCTGATGGTCACTTCTAAAGGGGCCGCTGGCGTTACGGGGAGTGGCTTTGTCGTGCTAGCCTCCACGCTGACGGCGGTGAAGGTAATTCCGGTGGAAGGACTGGCCCTGTTGCTGGGCGTTGACCGCTTCATGTCGGAAGCCCGGGCCATTACAAACATCATTGGGAATGGCGTGGCGACCGTATGGATTGCCAATAATGAGAAAGAATTCGACCGTCTGAAAATGGAAGCCGCGATGAAAATTGAATCGTAAGGGCTACTTATTTAAGCTGTAAATCCTCAAAAGGAAATTTCGTATGCTTGCATAATAAATGCTTTTTTTCAACTTTGAAGAAAACCGGAGCACGTTATGAAAGCTGAAAAAACCGTAGACTTCCACATCAAGACTGCCTGGTACGCAATCAGCCGGATGTACAATTCCAGTGCTGCCAAAGTGGATATGAGTATGGCGGTGGGGTATGTGTTATTGAACGTAGACAAAAATGGTACACCCGCAACCAAAATTGCTCCGCTCCTGGGCCTTGAACCGCGTTCGTTGACGCGTATGCTAAAGACGCTCGAGGAGAAGGGCTGGATTTACCGCCAGACCGACGCCGAGGATAAACGCGTCGTGAATGTGTTTCTGACCGAAGAAGGGAAGAAAAAACGGGACTTTGCCCGCGAAGGGGTTTTGGAGTTCAACGAAGCCATTCATCAGCGGGTAGGCGAAGAGAAATTACAGGTTTTCTTTGAAGTGATGCGGGAGATTCAGCGGGTCGTCGACGCTGAAAATATCAGCATGCGGGCGGAAGCTCTCAAAAACAAGGTATTTGGCGATACTACACTCTAACTCATTCTGATCGTTCAGCCGTTTTATGGAATTAACCTTATCCACGCCAGCACTTTTGTTTTCAACGGCATCGCTGCTGCTGCTCGGATTTACGAATCGTTTTACCGCTACGGCTAAAGTCATTCGGGATTTGCACGCCGAGTACCGCGTGGATCCCAAGTCCATGAATAACATTATTCTCATCGAACAGATTCGCTCGCTGCAGTTCCGGGTTTTACTGATTCGGAATATGCAATTTCTAGGTGTTAGTAGCCTGTTCCTGAGTATTTTATGTATGATTTTTATTTATCTCGAATATCAGGTAGCGGCGGGCTGGATTTTTGGTATTGCCCTGTTTTTACAGGCGGGAGCCTTGGCGATTTCTGTCTTCGAGATTACCATTTCCATCGAAGCCCTCAAGATTGAACTTTCGGATATGGAACACGTCCTCGGTCAGCAGTCAACTGTACGACGATTACGCGATGTACTCCGCTGGATCAATCGGAAGAAACGCTGATTCATCTGCTAAAAACCTAATCACTTACCTCAGACCATGAATCGTTCGATAAAAAAAGTTGCCGTACTGGGTTCAGGTATTATGGGTTCCCGTATTGCCTGCCACTTTGCTAATGTGGGTTGTCAGGTGCTTCTACTCGACATCGTACCCAAAGAAATTACTGCGGCTGAAGCAGCCAAAGGCCTTACCCTCGATTCCAAAGTCGTTCGAAACCGACTGGTTAGCGAAGCGTTCCAAAATACACTCAAAGCCAATCCGGCCCCACTCTATAGCAAGACCTTCGCCAGCCGCATTACGCTGGGAAACTTCGAGGATGATTTTGTTAAAATCAAAGAGTACGACTGGGTGATTGAAGTAGTAGTCGAACGCCTGGATGTCAAAAAAAGCATTTTCGAGAAAGTAGATACCTTGCGTAAGCCCGGTACCCTGGTTACTTCCAACACCTCGGGTATTCCCATTCACCTGATGGCCGAAGGGCGGAGTGACGATTTCCGGAAGAATTTCTGCGGTACGCACTTTTTCAATCCACCCCGCTATCTCAAACTCCTCGAAATCATTCCCACGCCCGAAACGGACCCGGAAGTAATTGATTTCCTGATGCATTACGGCGATTTGTACCTGGGGAAAACGACCGTTCTCGCCAAGGATACCCCCGCCTTTATTGCCAACCGTGTCGGAATTTATGCCCTCATCCAGAGTATTCGGGCGACGGAAAAACTGGGCTTGAATATCGAAGAAGTGGACAAACTAACGGCGGATATTATCGGTCGTCCGAAGTCCGGTACCTTCCGCTTATCTGATGTCGTGGGATTGGATACGACCGTTCACGTCGCCACTAATTTGTACCAGACACTTACGGAAGACGAATCGAGAGAAGCCTTTCTACTGCCCGATTCGATTCAGAAGCTGATGGAAAATAAGTGGCTGGGCGATAAGACGGGTCAGGGTTTCTATAAAAAAATCAAAGATGAGCAGGGGAAATCGGTTATTCTCGCTCTAGATCTGAAAACGTTCGAGTATCAGCCTTCGCAGAAAATCAAGTTGGGCATCATTGATACGCTCAAGAAGCTTCCTACGCTGGCCGAACGCTTTCCCGCCGCTCTGGCCGATACCAGTAAAGCCGGTGATTTTTACCGGACGACCTTCGCCGATACGTTTCGTTACGTCACGTATCGGATTCCCGAAATTGCTGACGAACTTTATAAAATTGACGAGGCAATAAAAGCCGGTTTTGGCTGGCAACTGGGCCTGTTTGAGACTTGGGACGCGATTGGACTGGCGAAAGGCATTGAGCTGATCGAAAGTCAGGGGCAAAAACCGGCCGACTGGGTGTATGCCATTCGGGATGCCGGGCATACGCAGTTTTATACAATTGAAAAGGGTCGCCGTTATTATTACGACTTATCTAGTCAAAAGTATCAGGTTATTCCGGGACAAGAAGGTTTTATTATCCTGAATAACTTACGGGGTAGCCAGGAAGTATGGAGTAATCCGGAAGCGACCATTTTCGATCTGGGCGATGGCATTCTGGGTCTGGAAGCCCGTTCGAAGATGAATACGTTTGGTCCTCACGTAATCGAAGCCCTGTCAAAGGCGATTTCACTGGCTGAACAGGGCTATCAGGGCCTGGTGATTGGGAACGACTCGCACGAGGCTTTTTCCGCGGGGGCGAACCTGGCCATGCTTTTCATGTATAGTATTCAGCAGGAATGGGACGAAGTCAACCTGATGATTGCCCAGTTCCAGAAAGCCATGATGCGGGTACGGTACTCCTCCGTGCCGGTCGTAGTGGCTCCGCATACGCTGGCCCTGGGTGGTGGTTGCGAAATCAACCTCCATGCCGACCGCGTAGTAGCCGCAGCTGAAACGTATATGGGACTGGTAGAAGTAGGCGTTGGCGTGATTCCAGCGGGTGGCGGTACCAAGGAAATGGCCCTCCGCTGTTCGGATTTATACCAGTCGGGCGATCCTGAACTCAATATTCTTCAGAACGCATTCATGAACATCGCTACGGCGAAAGTATCTACCTCCGCTCAGGAAGCGTTGGAAATGAATTACCTGCGGCCGGGTGATCAGATTGTACTCAACCGTTCGCGATTGATCGCCGAAGCCAAAGAAGCCGCTTTGGAATTAGCGAATGCCGGCTATACGCAGGCTCCGCAACGCAGTGACATCAAAGTACAGGGCCGGGCGGGAATTGCCCTTTTTGAAGCAGGTATCGCTCAGATGCGATTGGCCAATTTCATCTCCGACCACGACAAAAAGATTGCTCAAAAGCTGGCCTACGTTATCTGTGGAGGCGACCTGAGTTATCCGCAACTGGTGACGGAACAGTACCTGCTGGATTTGGAACGGGAAGCGTTCCTGAGTCTTTGTGGCGAACGTAAAACGTTAGAGCGGATGCAAGGCTTACTGACCGGAGGCAAACCACCCCGCAACTAGCTAATTGCTCTATTCATGCAGCCTTTCCCCAAAAATATTTTGGGGAAAGGCTGCATTATTTTTTATACACTGAAAAGAGCCTGCTAAGAAAGTGCGGAAAAAATTCCTCTTGATTCTAGTTTGTTTAGTAACTAAGGGTCTTTTGTTTGTATTATCCCAAGTCGGGTACAAGATTTTTAGAAGTTTTTAAGCATTCAAACAATCAACCGGAGGAAACTTCCTCAAAAATTGCTACACGACTATGAAAAAGGTAACTATGTTATGTATGCTGGCGGCTAGTGCACTGGCATTCCAGGCTTGTAATGAATCGAAATCAGATAAGGCTTCAGAAGAGCACGCAGAAGCAGCGACTGATCAAGCAAAAGAAATGAACGACAGCCTGCAAACGGTTGACGAAAAAGACGCTCAATTTGCGATGAAAGCCGCCGGTGGTGGTATGTACGAAGTAGAAGTGGCTAAACTGGCCGAGCAGAAAGCCAGTAACGCTAAAGTAAAAGAATTTGCCGCGATGATGATCAAAGATCACGGTAAAGCAAACGAAGAACTGATGTCACTGGCTTCAGCCAAAGGCATCACCTTACCCGCAACGATGGATGAAGACCATCAGAAGCATTATAATGATCTGAAAAAACTTTCGGGTAAAGACTTCGACAAGAAATACGTAGAACTGATGAAAGACGATCACGATAAAGATCAATCGTTATTTAATACGCAGGCTACTGAAGGAAAAGATGCCGAGCTGAAAGAATTTGCTACGAAAACGTCGGGCGTCATTCAGCAGCACCTGAACCATATCAAACAGATTAGTGAAAGCATGAAATAATTCAGCTTAACTAGGATGAAAACATAAAAGCGGGTACGAAACACGTTCGTACCCGCTTTTTGTATTTTCATAAAGTTTTGATCCTTAACGCATAAACTCATTGTTTTTCAAGAAGTCGTCGCAACTGGCATCTATTTGCGAATGGTATACGTCTTCGGATGTTGTTTATCCAGTACCAGCAGTAAGCCTTCGCGGGTAAGTTGTTGTAATAGTTTATCGGCCCGGTATTCCGAGATATTGACGAGTTGGGCAAATTGCTTGGCGGCAATCTGCTCGTTCTTTTTCAGGTGGGCCAGCAGTCGTTTCACATTGTGTTGTTGTAGTAACTCCGGCGAAATGTCGTGCGTTTCCTGTAACCATTTCTCCATCTGTTTGCTGGCCGGTACGGATTTATCGCGGGCTCGTACATACACCTGCCACTGTCCCTGCGGATCTTTGGCCTGATGAGGCTTGTCTTCGCTTTCATCCACGCGGGCGATCAGCACCAGGCGTTCGTCGTGCTGTACCATTTGGTAACGTACCAGTACGCCCGGCTGGACAAACAAATCAGAGGCAGCTTCCAATTTTTGTACGACGTCTTTCTCCGAATCAACGCCTTTGACCGTGCGATCATCATCGATTCCGATTACTAGCCAGCCACCTGCTGTATTGGCAAAAGCGGCCAGGGTTTTAGCGATACGGCCGGGAGCCTCAATCGTGCGTTTGAATTCAAGCGTGGAGCTTTCAGTTTGACTAAGTAAATCGTTTAGGGTCGGAAATGCCATTCAGAAATTGATAGAGTGGATAAGTGTCGGGGAAAAAGTACGCCCGTTTGCTCTCGTTTATTTAACAGTTAAGATACGACTTCCGTTCTACATTTTTATACGGGAAAGCCTAAAAAATCGCCGCCTCAACGGCCCCGAGGGTGATATTCCGTAATGACCGTTTTGAGATAATCCCGATCCAGGTGCGTATAGATTTCGGTCGTCGTGATGGATTCATGCCCGAGCATTTCCTGTACTGCCCGCAAGTCGGCTCCGCCTTCAATCAAGTGCGTAGCAAAACTATGGCGGAAGGTGTGCGGAGAGATATTCTTTTGCAGACCAATTTTAGCCGCCAGGTCTTTGATAATAATAAAAACCATGATTCGGGTTAAATACTTACCCCGGCGATTCAGGAATACAATATCCTCCGAACCCTTTTGAATATTCTGGTGACGGCGTATTTCGTCCAGATAAATCTGCGTGTACTTGATGGCATCACGACCCACGGGAATCAGGCGGGTTTTGCCTCCCTTACCAAAAACGCGAATGAAGCCAATGTCGAAGTACAATTCACTGACTTTCAAAGCGATCAATTCCGAAACGCGTAGGCCACACCCGTACAGAATCTCCAGAATGGCCCGGTTTCGGGTACCTTCGGGTGTCGACAGGTCGATGGCCGCCAGCAGGGCTTCCACTTCGGGGAAACTCAGGGTATCGGGCAGTTTACGACCCAACTTCGGCGACTCAATGAGCGAAGCCGGGTCGGTAGGGATGACCTGCTCCAGCAACAGAAAGCGGAAAAAAGCCTTGAGTCCCGATAACATCCGGGCCTGTGAGGTAGAGGCAATGCCTAATTCACCCAGGTAATACAGAAAATCGAGCAGATGAGCATCCGTAATGGAACCCGGCGGCAGTTTGTCCTGTCCGGAGAGCGACAGGTACTGCACCAGTTTTTCGGCGTCGTGTAAATAGGCTTCCACCGAGTTTTCGGAGAGCGAACGTTCGAGCGTCAGGTAAGATTTAAAGTTTTTAAGATAGCTTTGCCACTGCATTGCGTACTGATAAATCGGCGGATGATCCGAATCAGATCTCCGCGTATGGATAGTATTTTTCTGAAAGATACACCACCGAAGGGCGGTTTCCGTCGTCGTGGGTAAAGAACTTGCGATTCAGGCGATGACCACCTGTAGACCTAAACGATTCCCGTTACATCTTTAAACTTCATTCTTCCTTGAAACGCATCCTGATTCTTAACGGACCTAATCTGAATTTACTCGGACGTCGCGAACCCGAAGTATACGGCTCCCAGACCTTCGAAACGTACTTTGAAACGCTCCCCGCTCTTTTCCCGGAACTGGATCTGGCGTATTTTCAGTCCAATCACGAAGGGGCCATTCTGGATAAACTACACGAAGTCGGTTTTTCGTACGACGGCATCGTGCTCAACGCTGGAGCCTACACGCATACCAGTGTAGCCATTGCTGACGCCATTTCGGGCATTACGACCCCCGTCATTGAAGTGCATATTTCCAACGTCCACGCCCGCGAAGCTTTCCGGCATCACAGTTTTATCAGTCCGAAAGCGGCTGGTATCATCGTTGGTTTCGGACTAAAAGGCTACGAGCTGGCGTTGCGGTCGTTTCTGTAATTGATTCTATTCACTTCAATTGTCGGTTGCCATGATTTCCTTTTATCCGGGTCCTTCCCAAGTCTATCCACAAGTGGCTCAGTATCTACAGGATGCCTTTGATTCCGGCATTCTGAGCGTGAATCACCGTAGTGGAGCAGCCATGGAACTGGTCAGAGAGACCTATCAACTTTTGCACGAAAAGCTGGATATTCCTGCGGACTACGCTATTGCGTTCGTATCCTCCGCCACGGAATGCTGGGAAATCATTGCTCAATCCCTCACGACCCGGCAATCGCTGCACGCGTACAATGGAGCCTTTGGGCAGAAGTGGGCCGAGTACACGCAGAAGTTAGGTCTGAACGTAGTCCATCAGCCTTTTGGTTTGAATGAAGTACTTTCACTGACGACTGAGGCAGAAACCATTTGTCTGACGCAGAATGAAACGTCTAACGGTACGCAGGTGACGAACAGCACCCTGCGGAAAATCCGGGAAGCGGTACCGAATGCCCTGCTGGCCGTTGATGCGACGTCATCCATGGCGGGTGTCGCGTTCGACTGGACTGCGGCCGACGTATGGTTTGCTTCCGTACAAAAATGCTTCGGGTTGCCAGCGGGCATGGGTCTGCTCGTCTACGGACCCCGGGCTGTGGAGCGGGCCCGGACAATCAACGAGCGAAATCATTACAACAGCCTCTTGTTTATCGACGAAAATGTGCGGAAATTTCAAACGCATTATACGCCAAATGTACTGAATATCTACCTGCTCAAACGGGTACTCGAACAGGTGCCTCCCATTCAGACCGTAGCGGCTGCCTTGCAGCAACGGGCTCAGAGTCTGGCCACCTTTTTCGAAAAAGAAACTTCTTGGCAACTGCTCGTCGCTAACGCTGCAGTACGTTCGGACACCGTCCTGGCGATTACGGGAACAATTCCGCAGATTGAACAGATCAAGCAGGCCGCCAAAGCCCGGCAGATTACGCTGGGAAACGGCTACGGCGACTGGAAAGAAACGACCTTCCGTATTGCCAATTTTCCGGCCATCAGCAATACTGATTTTACGACTCTACGGGCCTTTCTAACCGAAGCCTAGTACCGATTCTAACACCGAAACCATCTGATGTATGCATTTCAACTTTAAGGAAGTTTTATCAGTAACCTTAGTTTTATTTTCGGTCATCGACATTCTGGGAGCCATCCCTATTATTCTGGATATACGGAAGAAAATTGGCGACATTCACGCGGCTACCACAACTATGGTTTCGGGTGGAATCATGATTGCTTTTCTGTACATCGGAAAATCCATTCTGAATCTTTTTGGCGTGGATGTGCAGTCCTTTGCCGTCGCGGGTGCCCTGATCATTTTTCTGATCGGTCTGGAAATGACGCTGGGACGAAGCATTTTTAAAAGCACCGACGTTCAACCCCGAGCGGCATCCATTGTACCGCTGGCCTTTCCCATCATTGCCGGGGCGGGTACCATGACCACCATTCTTTCGCTCAAAGCCCAGTACGCCGAGATCAATATTCTGGTGGGGATTTTTGTCAACCTTGGGCTGATTTTCCTGGTACTGAAATCTTCTACCTGGATTGAAAAGAAGATTGGAGCCACGGGTACCGGCATCCTGGAGAAAATATTCGGGGTTATTCTACTAGCTATCGCCATTAAACTGTTCCGGACGAATCTGGGCGTTTAAGCAAATCCTAAAACAGGAAAAGGCGGTGGGATCTTATTCCACCGCCTTTTTTATACCCTTGCCCGACAACCATTATCGTCCGGGAAAATACCGTAAGGATAGGGATGAGTTACTGATCTGATACAAAGGATCGATCGTAAAGGCATAAATCGTGCTCTTTGAAACCGTATTCCCCGTAGTTACTTCCTGCTGCGTAGCCGTGAAGCCGTTCAGATCCAAAACCCCAACCAAAGCAGCCAGGGCCCAGCGTTGTGTAAGCTGATACTGAATGCCGGGGCGGAAGGTGGGTTTGGCGTAATAAGTCGTCTGGGTGTTGGATTGTACGGAGTTGAGTTCGGTCTTCATCTGAACGTATCCCAGGGCTATCCCCCCATCCAGCAATACCGTCCACTTGCCCGCTACGGGCCAGTACTGTTCCGCGTAGGGACGTACACTGGCTCCCCAATTGGTATAGTCCGCATTCCCCTGATCGACACCTGTACCGTAGGAACCGCTCACGCTAATTCCCAGTAATCGGCGGGGCGTTACAAATTTTCCGGCCGCAAATCCGATTCCAAGGTTGGTGGTATTCGAACGAGCCGATACCTGTTGTACCGAAAGGTCACCCGCCAGATACGTTTGCCCTACTTCGTACAGCGACTGTTGCGGAGCGGGCTCAAAGGGCGAGGAGGTCTCCCCGAAATAGTGAGCCAGCCCAATTCGGAAGGTATTGAATCCGAGCGATCCATTGACTTTCACATCGGTATACACTTTTTCACCCCGGGCCGATGCGTGCGATACGCCCACGTTGGCCAGACTGGCGGTTGCTTCCCAGGCCCAGTTTTTCTTGTAGAAATAAGTTAGGCCCAGATCCAGCGAAGCTCCGATTGAAAAAGTGTTTTGCGTCGTTTCACCGTCGTTGAACGTAGGTGAATACAAACCTCCGGCCTTTCCCTGAGCGAAGAGCCGGACGCGTTCGGAAGGAACAATGTAACGACGGTATACGTAGTGAGCAGATAGGGAAGGCGTCGTTTCGGCGTAATCAATCTGATTGATGCGTTCGTGCGTGGCCCCTAGACCAATGCTCCAGCCCTGAGCGATGTTGTCACGGGTGAATTTCCCGCGGGTCATCTGCAGGTTAAGGCCGTACGTCTGGCGTTTGGTTTCGGGCGTTAAGCTGGAGGATGTATTATCGAATCGCAAATTCAAATCGCCCGTAAAACTCATAAAGCGGTTGCCCTGGGTGGTTTGTGCAAATAGCGAAACGGAGCATAAACAGAAGAAGATTACCGTAAGAAGTTGTTTCATAGATAGTTATCGAGTGATACGCTCGGAAGACAGCAAAAATCGTGAGCCGGCTCTTGTCAAAAGTAGAGGTTTATCGCTAGAAAAGACCTAGAAAGCCAAAAGACCCGCTCTAGGCTAGAACGGGTCTGGTAGGGAGAAAGTTATAATTTTCTTACGTTACTATCGACCTGGAAAATAACGGAACGAAATACCTGAGTTGCCGATGGTATAGGCAGGCGAAAAACTAAGACCCGTTTGAAAACGATTGACGGGTTCATTGCTGTAATCTTTCTGTTTATCCAAAGTCAAGTTGGCAGAGGCTATACTCAATGTACCAATATGAGCCGTAACGGCCCATCGATCCGTGAGTTGATATTGAATGGCAGGTCTGATCGATGGGTTAATGTCTAAGGAGTGTTCCGTAGTATTTTGCTCCAGATGTTTAGTCCGATTCATTGTGTAAAAACCCGTTAAATATACACTGCCAATTAAAGATAATTTTTTGCCTAACGGAAGGTAATGTTCCCGGAAAATAAACGCAGTAGCTCCGCCAAATTTCATAGAAGATGGAGGATATAACTCTGATTTAGCGTTTAGATTGGAGAAAATAGCGGATAAACCAAATCCTCTCGCTTGTTTGTCTGAAACAAACCGGGCCGTCGAAAAACCAATGTTTATGGATTGACTATTCGAAGAGTTGATTGCGGAGGGCTTAATGAAATTAAAATTGGAACTAAGGCGACCTTCCCAATAGCGTTGGCCTGCCGTGTAGGGCGTATTATGGTCTGTTTCAAAGATTGTAGATTTGGAATTGCCACTGCCGATATAGCGGGTAATCCCCAGGGTAAAAAGCTGAGCAGACAAAGAAGATTCCAGCGAAACGGCGGTAGACTGAGATTCAGGTTTGCTGCGTAGGTGACTCACCGAAAGTGTTCCCAGGTTCGCTTCGGCTTCCAGAGCCCAGTCATTTTTGTAGAAATAAGTGAGTCCGGCGTTCAACGCTGCAAAAGCTGAGTAGGATTGCAGAAACGGGTTTTTGTAGTAATTGCCTGAGGATAATCCCAACTGGCTTTGTACGCCAACCGTACCTTCTGCAAACGCGTAAATTCCAGAAGTGACTGGAACATAACGGCGATTAAAGTAATTGATTTTCAATTGTGGTAGCCAACTCGTTACTTCCGAATTAATACCAAATCCTGGCGTAATACTCCAACCATGAGCCACATTTTCCCGAATAAATTTACCATACGTTAATTCAAGCGAAATGTCGGAAGTATGATGGGTAGTTGAAGGATTTTTTAAAAATACATTCTGTGTAGTAAGCGTTGGTCGTATTCCCCGGAGTTTGGTTCCGGCAGGGAGCTGAGCAGAAGCTGGTGTTAGATGAATACAGAAAAGAGATAGGAGTAAAAGATAAAACTTCATAAGCGTAGATTGATATGATTTCCGTGAAGGTATAAACAGTTCTTAACTGAGGAATGTAATTAACACTATTTAACAGTTTATAACGTTCATGGATAAAGCTAAAGGGGATGCTTATTTCTCCTCAATAAAACTTATTAATTGATTCTTGATCAGGTATTAATCTTTGAAAAAAACGACGAAACAAAAGATTTGAGAAGCTGCAAAATCTTAGCTAATAAAAACCAGAACGTCAGCGGGTAAGGGGGGATTTATGGTTAGTTGAGCGGGAGGGGAAGGCATGAATCCTGTACTTTGTCAACCTTGGGATTAGCTCGGTGCCGCAATTCGTATAATTTTGCAGGGTTTTTGACTGACTATGAATCTCACCGAACAAATACAGGCCAGTCTGGCCGCGGCTCTCCGGCAGGAGTTTGACCTGGAGGTGGCTCCTGCGGAATTACAGCTGCAACCGACCAAAAAAGAATTTGAAGGCTTCTATACTTTCGTTTGCTTTCCTTACGCGAAGCAGCTGAAAAAAAGTCCCGTTGAAATCGGTACCAAACTGGGCGAGTACGTGCTGGCTCAGGGCGGAGTGGTTTCTGCCTTCAACGTTGTACAGGGGTTTCTGAACCTGAGCATTGCCGATCAGGTATGGCTGGAACTCTTTGGTACGATCCATGCCAACGAGCACTACGGCCAGCTACCCGCGAAGGGCGAAAAGGTAATGGTAGAATATTCGTCACCCAATACGAATAAACCCCTGCACCTGGGGCACCTGCGAAATAACTTTCTGGGGTACTCCATCGCTGAAATCCTGAGAATGAGCGGCTATGAGGTGATGAAAACCAACGTGGTAAACAACCGGGGTATTCACATCTGTAAGTCCATGCTGGCGTACCAGTTGTTTGGTCACGGCGAAACACCCGCCACCAGCGACATTAAAGGCGATCATCTGGTTGGTAAATATTACGTGGCTTTCGATAAGGCTTACAAAGCTCAGATCGAAGAACTCGTAGCTGATGGGATGGAGAAGGAAAAGGCTGAGAAGGAAGCCCCCTTGCTGAAACAGGCCGAAGCCATGTTGCTGAAGTGGGAAGAGGGCGATCCGGCTACGATCGGCTTGTGGGAAATGATGAACAGCTGGGTATACGCCGGTTTTGACGAAACGTACCAGAAAATGGGCGTGAATTTCGACAAGATTTACTACGAATCGGATACGTACCTGCTGGGCAAAGACATCATCGAGGAAGGGCTGGAAAAAGGGGTATTCTACCGCCGTCCGGATAACTCGGTATGGATTGACCTAACGGCTGATGGGTTGGATGAAAAGCTGGTGCTGCGTTCGAACGGTACTTCGGTATACATCACCCAGGACTTGGGACTGGCCGATTTGAAGGCCAAGGATTTCCCCATGCAGAAATCCGTATACGTAGTTGGTAACGAGCAGGATTACCACTTCAAAGTACTGTTCCTGATCATGCAGAAACTGGGACGACCCTACGCGGCCGGACTCTACCACCTGAGCTACGGCATGGTGGATCTGCCGAGTGGAAAAATGAAGTCCCGCGAGGGTACGGTAGTGGATGCCGACGATTTGATGAAGGAAATGAAGGAAACCGCCGAAGCCATGACGAAAGAACTGGGCAAAATCGACGGTTTTACGGAAGAAGAAGCCCAGTCGCTGTACCATACACTGGCGATGGGAGCCCTGAAATATTTCCTGTTGAAAGTTGATCCGAAAAAACGGATGCTGTTTAATCCGCAGGAAAGTGTAGATTTTCAGGGAAATACGGGTCCGTACATTCAGTACAACCACGCCCGGATCTGCTCGATCTTACGCAAGGCCGATCAATTGCAACTGACGCCTACCGCACCACAGGGTATTGACCTGCAATCGAGTGAACGTGATCTGATCTTTACGCTGAGCCAGTTCCCGCAACGGGTGGACGATGCGGCCAGTCTGTACAGTCCGGCTCTGATTGCCCAGTATGTGTACGATCTGGCCAAAACGTACAGCCAGTTCTTTAGTGAAGTACCCATTTTTGCGGAAGAAAATCTGGAGAAGAAACAATTCCGGGTGGCTTTATCGAAGTCCGTCGCAGAAGTGATTCGGAAGTCTATGAACCTGCTGGGCGTCACGGTACCGGAGCGGATGTAAGTAGGAGCGTCACAACAGCCGTTGCAACAACGGATGTTTTCGTGAACCGGCCGAAAGTCTTGAGACTTTCGGCCGGTTTTTTATTTGTACTAATTCAGAAAAAAGCTTTCAAAGCGACCTCTCCGGGAGGCGAGTTGTCCGTAGCATCCGCTACGGACTTTTTAGTT
>NZ_NMPS01000059.1:0-277 GCF_002261125.1 Siphonobacter sp. BAB-5385
TGAGCCTTCCAGGCTGGACCTCTCCGTAACTGCCTAACTTAGCTTTAGGCCACCGCATTGCTCGCGAGGCATGTTACTCCATTGCTCAGGGGCGGGAGAGGTTTTCATTTTCTAACATTTCATTAGTTGTTGGTTGATGGATCGTAGTTGTTAAAATTTAACCTGAAACCTTCATGGTCGACCTAAACTAGGCCCCGTCCTATCGCATTCTATGATGGGATCAAGCCGCCTACCATTCCATGGTGGCCATTCCATGGGGGCCATCCCATGGTGGCTC
>NZ_NMPS01000060.1:0-18986 GCF_002261125.1 Siphonobacter sp. BAB-5385
GCTGTGCCTACCGGGCGGGATGTTCCCCGCATTGCATACGGGGCTATGGATATTGAACCCCTTCGGGGTTAGTGGTTACTACCAGGGTTTTCATTTTTTATTTTGGAAACCTGGTTAAACTAGTGGGGCAAGTGGTGCGTAGCGTTTGATGGGTACGTTGCCGTTGACAAGCTGGGATATGTACCTGTTTGAAATCGCCCTTTCCAAATCTCAACGGAAATAAACAGCAGAGCGAGATTCAGGTTTTTAGCAATGCTTGAGTGGTACGAGGATACTAAAACAATTCGGGTTGTAAAAGATAGGCAAGCGAAGCCTTGATCTTTTACAACCCGAGTATAAAATCGAATGAACCACTGAAAACAGTAAACCGGCTACTGAAAACTACACCAATTCCTTATACTGCATTCGGTGAAGATTGGCGTAGGCTCCTCCACTTTCGAGCAGTTCTTCGTGTCGTCCGGCTTCCACGATGTGACCTTTGTCGAGGACCAGAATCTGATCGGCATTCTGAATGGTACTGAGGCGGTGAGCAATTACGATCGCCGTACGACCTTTCATCAGCTTAGTAATAGCCGCCTGAATCAGTTCTTCGGTCTCCGTATCTACGGAAGCCGTAGCCTCGTCTAGAATCAGGATTCGAGGATTTCGTACTAAAGCTCGTACAAACGAAATTAACTGCCGTTGCCCTACGGAAAGCGTAGCCCCGCGTTCCATGACGTTGTAATCGTAAGAACCCGGGAGACGTTGGATGAATTCGTCAGCTCCCACGAGGCGAGCGGCTTCAATGACCTGCTCCCGCGTAATCGTTGGATCGCCCAGCGTAATGTTGCGTTCGATTGTATCCGAAAACAGGAATACATCCTGCAATACCACCCCGATCCGGCTTCGTAACCAGCCCAGTTCGTAGTTTTTCAGATCGACATCGTCAATGAGAATTTGACCTTTCTGAATCTCGTAAAAACGACTCAGGAGGTTGATGGTCGACGATTTTCCCGCTCCGGTAGCTCCGACGAAAGCGATGGTTTTTCCGGCGTCAACCGTAAAATCAATGTTTTTCAGAACAAATTCCGGCTCATTATAAGCAAACCAGACATTCCGGAATTCCACTTTCCCGTGCAGTTCGGCGGGCGTATACGTTCCTTCATTCTGGGTGTATTCTTCGGAATCTAACAGTTTCAGAATACGGTCGGTACTAACGACACCCATTTGCAAGGTATTGAAGCGGTCCGCCAGCATCCGAATGGGTCGGAAAAAAAGGTTAATGAACATGATGAAGGCGGTGATAGTACCGTAGCTGGTTTGCAGGCCAATAACCTCCTTCGCTCCGTACCAGACAATCATCCCCGTAGCCATGGCCGCAATCACCTCAGCTACCGGATAATAAATCGAATAGTACAGAATAGACTTGACGTTCGCGTTACGGTGCTCCTGATTGAGCGTCTCAAACTTCTTCTGTTCGATGGGTTCCGCACTAAAAATCTGAACGATATTCATGCCCGTAATGTGCTCCTGAACAAAGGAGTTCAGGTTAGCCACCGCCGTCCGTACTTCAGTAAACGACTTCTTGACTTTCTCCTTGAAGATGTACGTGGAAATCAACATCAGCGGAACTGTACTCAGACTGATTAGTGAAAGCCGCCAATCCGCGTACATCATCACCGCAATGATCAATATGAGTTGCAGAATATCTCCGGCGATGCTGGCCAGACCTTCGGAAAAGACATCCGCGAGTGTTTCTACGTCCGAAATGGTACGGGTAACCAGTCGGCCAATGGGTGTATCGTCGAAGAATTTTAACCGCAAGTACAGAATTTTTTCGTAGAGTTGAACCCGGATATCCCGAATGATGGTTTGACCCAGCCAACCCGACAGGTAACTACTGGCAAACTGCGTCAGGCCCTGGACCACTAACAAAGCTACCATGGCGATAAGCATGGTAGTCAGGCCCTGATAATCACTGACGGCAATGTGATGGTCAATGGTATAACGAATCAGCAGGGGTGTCAGGGGAGCTAATACGGCTCCCAGCAGAATCAGTACCACCAAACTGATAAACTGTAGGTTGTAAGGTTTGATAAACTGAAATAATCGCTGAATAATTTTCCAGTCTACGATCTTACCACTAACTTTTTCTTCGGCCACGTGAGGAAAAGATTATTATTTCTAAAATGGGTATGCAATCCCTGAGCGAAGGTAACGATTTCCCCGTGATAGATACGCGGGGTTTCACCGGAGCCTTTCTGTCGCCGGAGCGGGTAGATAGGCTGTCCACCGGGCCACATGCAGGGATACAATGCGATTATCCGTACAAAAGTTTCAACGAATGAACTCCAACTGGATTTTGATCATCAGCAGTAGTCTGATTCTGGTTTCTTACCTGTTTAACTTCATTACTAAGAAAACGAACATTCCTTCCGTTTTACTACTGATTAGTTTAGGCGTAGGATTGCGGCTTTTCGCTGATAGCCGGGGTTTTTACGTAGGTCGGGTGAACGATACGCTGCCCGTATTAGGTACGGTTGGACTCATTCTGATTGTACTGGAGGGAGCTATGGAACTGGAGTTGGACCGGAAAAAGAGCAAGCTGATCTGGCAATCCTTACTGGCGGCTTTAGGCATTTTGCTGGCTACGGCTTTTACGATGGCTACGCCACTGGCCATTGCGTACGGCGATTTTCACCGTGGACTGCTCAATGCGGTACCACTGGCGGTCATCAGTAGTGCGATTGCCATTCCCAGTGTAGCCAACCTGACGGACCCCCGCAAAAAAGAATTCATTACTTACGAAAGTTCGTTCTCCGATATTCTGGGTATCATGCTCTTCAATTTTGTATTGATGAATGACGAACTGACCATGGCGTCGATGCTGCATTTCATCGTGGAAGTCGTTGGTATTCTGCTGATGTCGCTGCTGGGTTGTATCGTACTGGTGTATTTGATGAGCCGGATTACACAGCACGTCAAGTTCTTCCTCATCATTGCTCTACTCATTCTGGTGTACTCGCTGGCCAAGCTCTTTCACCTGTCGCCGCTGCTACTGATTTTGGCGTTTGGGTTAATGATGAACAACATCAATCTGGTCATTCCTAACTTCCTGCGTAAATACCTCATTCACGATAAACTGGACGAAGAATTACCCGTATTCAAGTCCATTACAGCCGAAAGTGCCTTCCTGATTCGTACGTACTTCTTCGTACTGTTTGGTTTCTCGATTGATTTACAATCGCTTACTAATCCCAAAGTCTGGCTGATTGGTGGAATCATGGTAACGACACTGTACGCCATGCGGGCCATGTATCTCAAGTGGATTTTGAATATTCCCTTATTGCCGGAATTGTTTATTGCTCCCCGGGGCCTGATTACGATCCTGATCTTTTTCGGGATACCGGCCACCATGGTCTTACCGGATTTCAGCGGGGTACTGTTGTTCACGATCATCAGTACCAATGTCATCATGTCGGCAGGCCTGATTTACTACGGACGACAAACCGGAAAAGTGATTGCGGCTCCGGAGCTATCCGATACTTCGGATTTACCAGCGGGGAGTTAATAGCAAAACGCCCCTTCCGAATGGTTCGGAAGGGGCGTTTTGCTAAAAGAAGATGCGTTTATTCACTCAGATAATTTCCGTAGCCAACGACCATAACCGACAGGATGATAGTCGCGATTCCCGTCAGAATGGTACGATACGTAGCGGGCTGTACGCCTTTCCATTCCTTCAGGTACAAACCCCAGAGATTGGAAATGATGATGATACTGGCCGTATGTAAAATCCAGGAACTGGCACCGTTGCCCAACTTGCTTTCACCCATACCGTAGAAAAAGAACTGGAGAAACCAGGTCGTTCCCGCTATGGCCGAAAACACGTAGTTATTCAGCAGGGGCGTTTTGGAATCGGTATAGTTACCAAAGGTTTTATTGCGGAAATTTAGCAGTAAGGACCAGAGCAGGTTGGTAGTCAGTCCGCCCCAGAGTACGACGACGAAAATGACATTATTCTGAAACAGCGGATTACAACCCGCGGTGATCGCTTTCAAAGCCATCGGCTTTCCGGCTTCGATACCGAAGTTGAAGCAGGCACTCAGAATACCGGAGAAGGTGGCTACAATCAGACCCGTCCAGAGGTTGAATTCCTGTACACTGGCTTTTTTCTCTTCTTCGGAAAGATCGGCTTCTTTCATGACGCCCGCCCGTCCGCAAATCACAATGCCGATGATACAGATGAGTACGCCCAGGAGTACTACTTTGCCACCCGTAGAATTAATCATCTGCGTAATCGTTCCTTCGGTTTCCTGGGTAAAGAAATCGCGGTAAATCGGTGGAATCAAGGCACCAAAGGCAGAGCAAAAGCCCAGTACCACTGACTGACCAAGGGACAGACCCAGGTAACGCACGGACAACCCAAACGTAAGGCCACCGATGCCCCACAACAGTCCCATCACGTAGGTCCAGAACAGCGTATCGCTATCGGTTTGCCGAATGATGGCCATGAAATCAGGAATCGTAAGCCAGGCGGCCACGTAAGGAGCGATTAGCCAGGAGAATAGACCACCAATGATCCAGTAACTTTCCCAGGCCCACTCTTTTACGCGTTTGAAAGGAATATAGAAACTGCCGGAAGCGAACCCACCAATGAAGTGGAAAATGACACCAAAGAGAGCCTGCATAAAGAAAGAGTAGAGGTATTCGTAATTCCCAAAGCTAGGGAAGTTCGGGGATTTTAACCATCCCGTACTGTCGGGGGAATAGGCTTTTTCGGGTGTTTGCTTGAAATATTTGAATACTTTTTCTGTCAATAAAACGAATCTGAGCGTCGCATGAAAATGCCACGGATCAGTAATCCATGGCATTCCGACGAACCTTCAACCTTTTTCTATACTACACGCAAAACGTGTGTTCGTGTGTAGCACACAAACTGGGTATACAACGCAGGCCGTTCGTAAGCGGGTATGAATCAAGAGAAAAGATGCGATGGAATGCCGAACAAGCACGATCAAAAACCTTAAAAAATAGAAACCCCGTCCGAGTACCTGGGACGGGGTTTTAGGCTTGATGAAGAGAAGTCTAATTTAAAAACTCGTAGATACCGGCTACGCCCTGGCCACCGCCGACGCAGGCCGTGACCATGCCGTATTTTTGCTGCCGCCGACGCATTTCGTGGAGCAATTGCACCGATAAACGGGCTCCGGTAGATCCCAAAGCGTGACCTAAGGCAATGGCTCCACCGTTGGGATTGACCAGCTCGGGATTGATCCCCAGTTCCTGAATCACCGCCAGCGACTGGGCCGCGAAAGCTTCATTCAGTTCCACCTGCTCAATATCGTCCAGTTTCAAACCGGCCTGTTTCAGAGCTTTGGGGATGGCCGCCACGGGGCCAATGCCCATGATCCGGGGTTCGACGCCCGCTGTAGCGTAGCTCATCATCCGGGCAATGGGTTGCAGGCCCAGTTCGTTCACCAGCCGCTCGGACATGACCACGACAAAGGCCGCTCCATCGGAGGTTTGCGAGGAATTGCCTGCCGTAACGCTACCATTGGCCGCAAAAACGGGTTTCAGCTTCGCTAACGCTTCCATACTCGTATCCGCCCGGGGACCCTCATCAAGAGCTACGGCGAATTCTTTCGTTTTTTTCTTACCGCTCAGGGGATCAAAGAAGGTTTCCTGCACTGGAATCGGAACGATTTCTGCATCGAAAATCCCTTCTGACTGAGCTTTCAACGCTTTCTGATGGCTGGCCAGAGCAAAGGCATCCTGAGCTTCCCGGCTGATTTTGAACTGTTGAGCGACCTGTTCCGCCGTAAGCCCCATGCTCAGGTAGTAATCCGCGTGATTCTTGGCAATGTCGTAGTTGAGAGCCGTTTTCCAGCCCATCACCGGCACCAGCGACATGGATTCCGTACCGCCCGCAATAATGCAATCGGCCCAGCCCGCGTGGATTTTGCTCGCGGCCATGGCCACGGCTTCCAAACCGGAACCGCAGTAGCGGTTAATGGTCAGGCCCGAAACCGTTTCGGGAAGGGCCAGGAGGGAAATGTACCGACCCATCTGCATGCCCTGTTCGGCTTCGGGTACGGCGTTGCCGACGATGAGGTCATCGACGCGGCTGGGGTCCAGTTGAGGAATCGTTGAAAGGGTATGTTTAATGACCGTAGCCGCCAGATCGTCGGGGCGAGTAAAGCGTAAACCTCCCTTGGGAGCTTTACCGACGGGGCTACGGAAACCGGCTACAATGTAAGCGTCCATGAAATTGTTGAATGATTTGAAGACAATTTATTTACTTTCTGGGAAAGAAGAACGTGTAAGTGCGTTTTTCTGATTCCATCGCTCCAAGATTGTTTTTAAAACGAATGAGACCCTCGTTGCGTTCGCCGTTCTCCGTGGAGATTCCCAGATCCAGAAGTTCGTACCCTTCGCGTTGACAAAGCCGATACAAACCCGCATACGCCAGAATGAGCGGACTGGAGCTTAAAAAAGCCGGATCATCGGCGGGATACAGGGTATACAGAATCCGATTATTGATGTGAACCGTTACGATTAAAGCCGCCAGCACGGTATCCTGCCGCACGGTGAACACCCGAAAAATGCCGGGCAACTGCTGAATCGACTGTTGTAACTGCTCCAGCGATAGGGTCATCGGACGGTTTTTCCGGCGGCGGGCTTCCGCGATGAAAGCGTGTACCTGCGGCCAGTCGGGTTCCACCCATTCAGAAAAGGTAAAGCCTTCCCGCTCACTTTTCCTTAATCGGCGTAAGGTGGAGGCGTGTAAGTACTGTTCAATGGGCAGGGAAGAAACCGACAAATGCTGATTCAGTTCGGTGGTCGTGACCCGAAAACCAGCTTCTGTAAACAGCCGATGCAGGTGAGTAGCTAGTTCGGGGTTCAATCCATCTGGAAAACTACGAAGTTCAAGAAAAGGTACGGTTGAAACTTCGGCAAAAACAGCCTGTACGAATATCTGCAACGCTGAAAGCGGAACGTCAGTATTCGTTTCGATTCCACCAAACGTCGCCCGGCGGGGACTGATGGCTTTTTCGGGCGTCATAAATACCGTAAGCCGGGCCTGTATCTGCTCCGCTTTCAGTAAAAAAAGGTCAGTACCCGGTCGCCCGGCTGTACCTGGGTTTGAAGGTGAAGGGGTTCATTAAACAAATAACGTTCAAAGGGGAGGGTCGGAATAGCTTCTGAAAACTCAACGATCCGTACCGTATACGTAGCATCCATAAGAGGAGCAAAGTACAAAAATCCTGGTTTCTGGTTACGAGTTGTTGGTTGATTGTGACGTTGACCAAGGGAAATTAGGTAACAGATTCTTTAAAGGTAGCCTAGTATAGCCCTCTATTTCTTACTAATAAACGCATTACCCTTCACGTAGAAACGATAGGGGAGTTCTACGCCTACTTTAATGCCAATTCGCGTCGTCTGGACCACGTCGAAATCGTGTAAAACGGCCGGTTCGATAAACAACGGACTATCCTGAATCATCCAGAAATTCATCTCCTTGGTAATAGCCATGGCGTGTACCAGACTCGCCGGACCCTTGCACAACTGCGTCGGTTTCAGTACCCGATCGGCGTAGGTTTTCCGAAAAACTGTTGAATTCGTTGCTGAGCGGCGATGCGGCGTTCCGCCATCAAATCCAGCCCTTCCGTCGGTTCCAAAGCCCGGATCAGAACAGCCTCGCCAATACCTTCGCCACCACTGGAAATATTGACGCAGTAATATTGACCATAAATCTGATACACGTAAATCATGCCTACTGGACCGAACATGGGGGCATTGCGAACCGTCTTTCGCGTGTAGGCATGGCAGGCCGGATCGTCTTTTAGGTACGCTTCCGTTTCGACGATAATCCCCGCCGTGCGGCCCTCGGGACTGTTATGAACCAATACACATCCCAGTAAATTACGGGCTAAATCAAGGGAAGGTTGCTGATAAAATTCGGTAGTGAGCGGCATAGAGTACGGAAATAAAACACAAATACGGCGTACGGAATAAAACCATTCCATACGCCGTAGGATACGCTCTGACGTTTACAAAGAGTAGCAGTCTAGCTGTAAGTTTAGAAACGTTACCTTCTATCAATCTCCTCAACCCCGAAGGGATTCAATATAAATAGCCCCGTATGCAATGCGGGGATGCCGGATTGAGATTTGCAAAGGCAGTTGGAAACTGCCAGATGGTAGGTACAGGTTTGGAAACCTGCACCAGTACAAAGTATAAACCTACCCTACATTACTATAAACGTCTACTATACCAACTACCTTAACCCGAAGGGATTCAATGTACATAGCTCCGTATGCAATACGGGGAACATGGGTATGGGAATAGTTACAACACGTTCGCCGTTTGTTCCTTAATTTTCTCCAGATCGTCTTTCATGCCTACGACCAGTCGCTGCAGGCCCGCATCATTGGCTTTTGAGCCGATGGTATTGATTTCCCGTCCAATTTCCTGAGCCATGAAACCCAGCTTTTTGCCGTTGCCTTCCTGGATGATTTCCCGGAAATAATCGAGGTGCGTTTGCAGACGTACTTTTTCTTCGGAAATGTCGTATTTCTCGACGTAGTAGACCAGTTCCTGCTCGAAGCGATTTTTATCGAAACCGTCTTCCCCGAGTAAATCCGTAATGGTTTTCAGCAAGCGTTCGCGTACTGCCGGAATCCGCAGTCCATCCTGTTCAGCAACCTGCTGTAAACCTTTTTCAATCCCGTTGATGCAGTCGCTGAAAATACCTTCGAGTACCTGTCCTTCGCGTTCGCGGAAGGCCTGGCATTCGGTCAGGGCCAGACGCACAGCTTCCAGAGCAGTTTTCCACTCGTCTTCCGAGCTTTCTGTGACTACTTCGGTATTCTGGGCGTTCGGCCAGGTTAGAGCCAGCTTGAACATTTCCAGGTCGTCGAAGCTATTGCTCAGGTGGTAGAAGCTTTCCCGTAAATCCTGAAAATACGCCTTTACGAGCGGACGGTTTACGGAAACGGAGGCTTCGGCCTGGGCCGTCTTGGTAATACTGATATTCAGCTCAATTTTTCCGCGTTCGAGTTCAGCCGAAAGGAGATTACGCAGTTCAATTTCCCGACTTGATAAACTTTTGGGTATTCTGCAAAAAATGTCTAAACCCTTGGAATTTAGTGTTTTAATTTCGGCAGTTACCTGAAAGCCATCCGCTTCCAGAACGCCCCGGCCAAAGCCGGTCATCGATTTCAACATAGTACAGAAAATATGAACAAGAACGACTAGGCTTCGGGGTTCTCGTCCGGTTTAGCGTTGGTTGGCGGCGTTTTGGCAATCAGTAAAGATTGAGAAATCGCTAATAATTTTATCTGGGCTTCCCGGTTTTCCGAAGGCTCTGATTCAGCGTCCGGTTTAGGTCGCTGGTTCTGGTTTTCCCGCCGATCCGGGCGTGGTTGACGCTCGTCTCGCTGGAAACGGGGGTTGTTATTCCGATTCTGCCGGTCTTCCCGCCGGGGCCGTTCATTGGGACGTTGTTCTTCACTTCCGGCAGGGGTCGCATCCGCACTGGCTTCCTGCGGAGGCCGCTGGTTTTGATTTTCCCGCCGATCCGGGCGTTGCTGACGATCTTCCCGCTGGGGACGATTGTTTCGATTTTGCCGATCCTCCCGCCGGGGCCGTTCATTCGTGCGTTGCTCTTCGGCTTTGGGTTCCAGGGGTTGTTCGGCTATCGGGTCCGATGCAGGCAAGTCCGTCGCTACGGGTGAGGCAGCTGGACGGCGGTCTTCCCGGGGTGGGCGATTTTCGCGGTTAGAGCGTTCTTCCCGATTGGGACGTTCTTCGCGATTGGAGCGATCCTCCCGGGCCGCTCGTTCTTCGCGGGGTTGCCGCTCGTCGCGATTCGGGCGATCTTCCCGGTTGGGACGATCTTCCTTCGCGGAGCGGGTCGAAGTTTCCGTTCGGGGATCCCGATCATCCGTGACGGGTAGTTCCGTCATGGCTGCATCATTCTGGTGCTCAAGTCCCTGAGCTTCCAGGCTTTCCCATTCGGTACGGTGCCGGACAATGTCCAGAGCCGAATACAACGCGTGTAGCATGGAACTGGGATCGGCTACATTTTTACCCGCAATATCGTAAGCCGTACCGTGATCAGGACTCGTCCGAACGATGGGCAGACCCGCCGTAAAGTTTACGCCGTCTTCAAAAGCCAGCATCTTAAACGGCATCAGGCCCTGGTCGTGATACATGGCCAGAATGGCATCGAATTTCTTCCAGCTGCTGGCTCCAAAAAGCCATCGGCGGGGAAAGGTCCGTATACCAAATGATTTTTCTTGCGGAACTGATCGATTACGGGCAGGATGACATCCTTTTCTTCGTTGCCCAAAAGTCCGTCTTCACCCGCATGCGGGTTCAGACCCAGTACCGCGATCCGGGGTTTCTGAATACCGAAATCTTCCTTTAAAGACTTGATAATCTGCGTTAATTTCCGGGAAACTGCGTCCTGATTGATGTTCGAACGAACTCGGCCCAGGGGTACGTGACCCGTCACCACGCCCACTTTCAGGCGTTCAGATACCATGAACATCAGGTATTCGGAACTGCTGAAGGCTTCGGCGAGGTATTCGGTATGTCCTGGAAACTTGAATTCTTCGGATTGAATGTTGTACTTGTTGATGGGGGCCGTCACCAAAGCCGAGAGATGTCCCGCTTTCAGGTCTTCAACGGCTTTCGCCAGACTCTGGTACGCGGCCTGTCCGGCTTCGGGTACTACTTTACCCGGTTCAACGTTGGTCTGGCTGTCATCGAAACAGGTGATGACGTTGACCATCTTGGTATTCATCTGATCAGCAGCGGGGGCCGGATGCAGCTGCCAGTCTTTCATGTCGTACAGATGCTTGTAACGGTTCAATACCCGCATCGATCCGTAGACCACCGGCGTAAAATGTTTATTGAGTTGATTTCCGTGTAAGGCTTTCAGGATTACTTCGGGTCCGATACCGTTGTAATCGCCCAAAGTGATGCCAATAACCGGTTTCTGTGCTTGCTCGCTCATGATCGTTTCATCCAGTCAGATTTGGGGTTATACTGACCTTGAAAATCAGGATAACTGGGCGAAGTTACGGCATCCATCAGGGAATTGGCCCTGCGGGAAGTCTTTTTTTGGCAAAGACCGAAGTAGGTAAAGCTTATTTCCGGCGTGTCAGGGCCACCCAAACCATCCTTTCCTTTCACTCAGGGAAACTCTGGGCTTTGAAAATGGGTTGAATAATACGCACTTTCATGGGCGATACGAAAGTTTTAACTTTGACCTTTTATCAGCAATACCAGCCCAGTTTTGGCTAACTCCTTCTGCGATGAAACGAATTTTTGTTTGTGATGAAATGCACCCCAGCCTGTTCGAAATGCTTGACGGAGCCGGGTTTGCCTATACCTATCAACCCAAAGCCAAGCGGGACGAAATTCTCGAACAGATTGCCGACTATGAAGGATTGATGATCCGCAATAAAACCCGCGTGGACGAGGCTTTTCTACAGGCCGCCACGCGTCTGGAATTCATCGGTCGGGCTGGGGCCGGACTGGATCTGATTGACCGGGAAGCTTGTGATCGCCATCACGTACGCCTGTTTGCGGCCAATGCCGGGAATATGGATGCCGTGGGCGAACATGCCCTGGGCATGTTACTGGCTCTGCTCAACCATATCCATACCGCCGACCGGGAAGTACGCCAGAAAATCTGGTTACGCGAAGCCAATCGTGGTACCGAACTGGGCGGCAAAACCGTTGGTTTAATTGGGTATGGGCATAACGGACAGGCCTTTGCCAAACGACTGAGCGGTTTCAACGTGAACGTGCTGGCTTACGATAAATACCGGGATAATTATTCCGATGCGTACGCCAGGCAAGCCAGCATGGAGCAGCTTTTTGAGCAGGCCGATGTACTGAGTTTGCACATCCCGCTGACGGATGAAACGAATTATTTGGTACGCGAAGATTTCATTAGTCAGTTTCAGAAGCCTTTCTACCTGATCAACTGTTCGCGGGGGGAAATCGTACAACTGGCCGCCGTGTTGCAGGGATTACAGTCTGGAAAAATCCTGGGAGCCTGCCTGGACGTACTGGAAAACGAAAAACTCCACCAGTTACCCGCCGGTCCCGACGAAGTGTTTGATTCCCTGATTCAATTGCCGAATGTCATCTTCACACCCCACGTAGCGGGCTGGACGCACGAGAGTTACGTCCGGATTAATGAGGTGCTGGTGCAGCAGATTTCAAATGCCGTGTCGAAAGATCGAGTGGCAGAATGATTGGATAACCTTTAGAAAAAACACACCTATGCTTCACTCGCTGGAAATAAAAAACTACCGGAATTTACGTCACCTAACTATCCCGAAATTAGGCCGGGTCAATCTGGTGATTGGAAAGAATAATACGGGTAAGAGCAGTTTATTGGAAGCGGTGGCGATCTTGAATACGAATGATATCTGGAAAACGCTTTATGCTATTTTAGGAGATAGAGGTGAAGTAATTGACAGCAAGGATATTGAGTATAGAAAAAGAATAGAAGAGGTTTTTTCCTCATTGATTTATAATTCAATAATCGATCAATGGAATGAAAATAATCATATTCAAATAATAGACTTAGGAAGTAAAGTTACACTAGGATTTGTATTTGGTATTATTGGCTTAAATAATAGCTTTTTTACTCTTGTTAAAAATAAATCCGAATTAGAGGGGAAAGGTTTTCAAGGAATAAGAATACTTAAGTATAAAAGAACAGGTGAAGATAATAATTATCATCATTCAGGAGGGAATTTAGGTGGTGAAAACTTATTAACTTCTATTACTACGGATAATTTCAAATATGTCAGTCCTTCTTTGCTAACGAAAATTAATTCCCAATTATGGGATCTGATCGCGTTAACAGATGAGAAAAAGTCGGTCATAAAAGCTTTGCATTTAATTGATTCAAATATTGTAGATTTAGACTTTAATAGTGCAGACGAAGCCTTTATACGTCATAAGAATCTAGGTAAATTACCTTTAAAAAGAATGGGAGATGGGATAAATCGAATCCTTACTATCATTCTAAAAATGGTTACCTGCACTAATGGTTACCTACTCATCGACGAATTTGAAAACGGCCTTCACTACTCTGTTCAGGAAAAGCTATGGGAAATTATTTTTCAGCTAGCTGAAAAGTTAAATGTTCAGGTTTTTGCTACGACGCACAGTAATGATACGATTAAAGCTTTTGAATCAATTGTCAATAGCCAAGATCAATATCAGAATAGTCAGTTGATTAAGCTAGTTAATATAGATGGGGAGATTAAGCAGGAAACTGCAGATGCAGAAGATTTAGAAATTATTGTTGAAAATAATATTGACCCTCGCTAATGAAAATACGCGAAAAGTTAAAGGCTAAATTATTGGTAGAGGGAAACGATGATCAACATGTAGTTTGGGCTCTCTGCAAGAAGTATGATATTCTGCAAAATTTTGAAGTTGTCGATTGTGAAGGAATCACGAAGTTATTAGATCAATTGCCCACACGATTAAGGCTTGAATCGAATACAAGCGTAGGGGTACTATTGGATGCCGATCATGATTCAATGAATCGTTGGAAAAGTTTACAGGATCAGTTAGTGAGGTTGGATTACTATTTACCCGAACATCCTAATCCTAGCGGCACAATTATTGAATCTTCCAGCTACTATCCACGTTTAGGTATATGGCTTATGCCGGATAATTTACAAAGCTCTGGAATGCTGGAAGATTTTGCCAAAGTACTGATTCCAGAAGGAGATGAACTGATAGCTGAAGTAGAGCGGGTTTTAGCGGTTATCGAAGCCATGCCCAGAAAAGCCCTGTATAAAGATATCCACCGGGCTAAAGCTTTCATCCATACCTGGCTGGCCTGGCAGGAAGATCCCGGAACACCGATGGGTTTAGCCATTACAAAATCCTATTTGAATCACAACCACGAACTAGCTGCCCGCTTTGTCACCTGGTTAAATACCCTCTTCAACCCAATACAAGAAACCAGTAACCAATAACCAAAAACTAACTTGCTTTACCCAAAAAACATAGAAGAAAAACTCGGATTCGACCGGATCCGTCAGATGCTGAGCGAGGCTTGCCTGTCGTCGCTGGGTCGGTCGTTTGTCGAGAAAATACGCTTTTCCGACCGCTTTGACCAGATCCAGAAAATGGTGGGTCAGGTGGCCGAAATGAAGGAAATTGTGGCTCACGAGCCGGATTTTCCGCAGTCGAATTACATTGACGTTAACGAACAAATTGCCAAAGCCCGCATTGAAGGGGCCTTTTTGGACGAAGAAGAATTTTTCGATCTCAAACTTTCGCTGCGTACCATTCAAAGTATTCAGCGGTTTTTCGAGAACAAAGAAGAACCCAGCTTTCCGTACCTGCGGGAACTGACCGTACAGGCGTTTCAGGAACGTAAAACCGACGACGAAGATAAACCCCGCCGGAGTAAGAGTGATGAGCTGTCGCAGTTACTCAAGGAAATTGACCGGATCATCGATGATCGTGGTCGGTTGCGGGACAATGCCTCGGCGGAGTTGCAGCACATTCGTCGGGAACTGATTGCCGAACAGGCCCGTCTGCGGCGGACGCTCGATTCGATGTTACGGACGGCCCAACAAAACGGATGGGTACCCGAAGGAGCGACCATGACCGTGCGGAACGGTCGGATGGTGATTCCGCTGGTGGCCGAGCATAAACGCAAAATTCGGGGCTTCGTACAGGATGAATCGGATTCGGGGAAAACCGTTTTTCTGGAGCCCGCCGATGCCCTGGAGTCGAATAATGAAATTCGGGAGCTGGAGTCGCGGGAACGCCGGGAAATCATCCGTATCCTGACCGATCTGACCTCGAAAGTGCGTCCGCATACCGAAGAACTCAAGCGGGCCTATACCTTTCTGGGCATCGTGGATTTCATTCGGGCCAAGGCTAAACTGGCGTTGGAAATGAACGCCAACGCTCCATTTTTCGTCCAGCAACCCCTCGTGGACTGGCACGGTGCCCGGCACCCACTTTTGCTGATGAGCTATCAGAAACAGGGCCGGTCGGTGGTACCGCTGCACGTGAAACTGGATGCCACACAACGCATTTTACTCGTATCCGGCCCCAACGCCGGGGGGAAGTCGGTAATGCTGAAAACGCTGGGTCTGATCCAGTATATGTTCCAGTGCGGCCTGCTGGTACCGGTGGATGATTTCTCAACGATTGGTCTCTTCCGGAATCTGTTCATGGACATTGGCGATGAACAAAGCCTGGAAAACGACTTGTCGACGTACTCGTCGCACCTGACCAACATGAAGCATTTTCTGTTGCATTCGGACAAGAAAACGCTGTTTCTGATCGACGAGTTTGGTACGGGAACTGAGCCGAGTCTGGGCGGAGCCATTGCTGAAAGTATCCTTAACGATCTGAATCGCTCGGGGGCCTACGGCGTCATCAATACGCACTATTCCAACCTGAAAACCTTTGCCGACCGTACGGAAGGGCTGGTCAATGGAGCCATGCGTTTCGATGCCGAACACCTGGAACCGCTCTACGAACTGGAAATCGGGAAGCCCGGTAGTTCGTTTGCCTTTGAAATTGGCCGGAAAATCGGCTTGCCTAAGCCCGTACTCGACGCGGCCCGGCAGAAGCTGGATCGCCATCAGGTGAATTTTGAGAAGTTATCGAAAGAACTGGAAATCGAGAAAAAGGTCTTCCAGGATCGGAACGCCCAGAATTTACAGCGGCAACAGGAACTGGACAAACTCACCGAGCAGTACCAGACGCTGAAAAGTTACCTGGATACGGAGAAAAAACGGCTGCTCAACGAGGCGAAGATTCAGGCGAAAGAACTGCTGCGGGAAGCCAATGCTAAGATTGAGAATACCATTCGGGAAATCCGTGAACAGGGAGCTGAAAAGCTGGCCACCAAGGAAATCCGTCAGCAATTAACCGATTTCTCGGCTCAGAAGCTCACGCAGGAAGTGATTGCCCCACCCAAAGCCGCCCCGGCCCCGACGAACGAAGTGGAAGTCGTAGGCGGGACCATTACGGTAGGATCACTGGTCCGCATCAAAGGGCAGAGTACGGTGGGGGAAGTACTGGATCTGAAGGGAAAAGACGCCGTTATTGCCATTGGCGATCTGCGTACGACGGTGAAAGCGAACCGTCTCGAAAAGGTTTCCCGCAAAGAATTCAAAGCCGCTACGGGCGACGATAAACCCCGGGCCAAGCTCACGGGTGTAGATCTAAACGAAAAAGCCATCAACTTCTCGTTCAACCTGGATGTACGGGGTAAACGCGGCGAAGAGGCAATGGTGGCTGTCGATAATTTCATGGACGATGCCATTATGCTGGGATACCCCGAGCTGCGGATTGTACACGGAAAAGGTGACGGTATCCTGCGTCAACTCCTTCGCAATCACCTGCGTACCTACGCTCAGGTAGCCGGTATGGCCGACGAACACCCTGATCGAGGTGGGGCAGGGGTTACGGTAGTGCAGATGAAATAACCTTACGGATTGCGTAGCTTAGCAAGGCTCATTCGTTCAAACTAGCGAACGAATGGGCCTTTTTGCTTTTCTGGCTCTTCGCTCTTTTTTCTCTAGCACATTCGTCGGAAAATGCTATTTTGCGGCAGTCCTTCACGACGCTATGGTTCAGAATTTTTATCGAAACCGGTACTAACCAAACGAACGCTTTTTAGTTAAGTATTCAGAACCCCAGTCCGACTTTCAGGAATTTCCAAACCCTTGCGGCAGGTCTGAAATAGGTTACTCATTTGCAGCCTTTTATCATTTGTTTTACACCACGTATGGCGAAGTCAAGCATTCAACTAGAACCTCAACCTCAGGAAAGTTTGTCCGGGCAATCGGCTGATCCGACTTCCTCTGTTTCTTTCAAAGCCGTCGAACCGCTCAGTCGCTTTTCTGAGTTCGATATTCATTTGTTTGCGTCGGGTAAGCACTTTAAACTGTACGAAAAGCTCGGCTCGCACGTCATGGAGCACCAGGGCGTTACGGGTACGTATTTCGCCGTATGGGCTCCGAATGCCAAGTACGTATCCGTGATTGGTAACTTCAATTACTGGAATCGCGGAGCGAACGCTCTGTACGTACGCTATGACAGTTCAGGAATCTGGGAAGGCTGGATTCCGAACGTAGGCAATGGCGAAGTATACAAATACTTTATCGTAGCCAATTCGGGTGAAGAACTGGAAAAAGGCGATCCGTACGCCCTGCGTTGGGAGGAGCCACCCTCCACCGCCAGTATCGTCTGGGATACCTGGTACGAATGGAACGACGCCGACTGGATGCAGACGCGAGCCGAAAAGAATAAACTCAACGCTCCCGTTTCGGTGTATGAAGTCCACCTAGGCTCCTGGTTACGCGACCCACAGGACCCGGATCGTCGTTTACGGATTCCCGAATTTGCGGATCGTCTGGTTGATCACGTCAAAGAATGCGGTTTTACGCACGTCGAGTTCATGCCCGTCATGCAACACCCCTATGAACCTTCCTGGGGGTATCAGATTACGGGGTATTACGCCGCTAACAATAAGTACGGTACGCCACAGGAGATGATGATGCTGTTCGAAAAACTGCATCAGAATGGCATTGGCGTAATTCTGGACTGGGTACCGAGCCACTTCCCGGGTGATACCACGGGCTTGTTTTACTTCGATGGTTCACACCTGTACGAACACGCTGACCCCCGGCAGGGCTATCACCCCGACTGGAAATCCTATATTTTCAATTACGGTCGGAACGAAGTACGGAGCTTCCTGTTATCGAACGCCGTTTTCTGGCTGGATCGTTACCACGTTGATGGCCTACGGGTGGATGCCGTGGCTTCCATGCTGTATCTGGACTACTCCCGGAATGCAGGTGAGTGGGTACCCAACGTGTTTGGGGGCCGCGAAAACCTGGAAGCGATTTCGCTGTTCCGCGACCTCAATACCATCATCTATCAGGAATACCCCGATACCCAAACCATTGCCGAGGAGTCAACGGCGTTCCCCGGCGTATCGCGTCCGGTCTATACGGGCGGACTGGGCTTTGGCATGAAGTGGATGATGGGCTGGATGAACGATACGCTGAAGTACTTCGAACGAGATCCGGCGTACCGCAAGTACCACCAGGATCAGTTTACCTTCAGTACGGTTTACGGGTTTACCGAAAACTTCATGTTACCCCTCTCGCACGACGAAGTGGTCTACGGGAAGGAAGCACTGGTTTCGAAAATGCCCGGCGATGAATGGCAGCGTTTTGCGAACCTGCGATTGTTATTCACGTACATGTTTACGCACCCCGGAACCAAATTGCTGTTTATGGGGGGCGAATTCGGTCAGACGTCGGAGTGGAACTTTAAACAATCGCTGGACTGGCACCTCTTGCAGTACCCGCCGCATTTGGGTATGAAAGCCTGCGTGACGGAATTGAATGCTTTGTATAAGAAAGAACCAGCCCTCTTTGAGCATAGTTTCTCAGCCGAAGGCTTCGAATGGATTGATACGACGGATCGCGAAAACACGGTGCTGGTGTACAGCCGGAAAGGTTATTCACCCACCGAAAAACTGGTGATCGTCCTGAACATGACCCCCGTACCCCGCCCCAACTACCGCATTGGTGTACCGATGCAAGGGATGTATACCGAAATCTTCAACTCCGACGCCATTCGTTTCTGGGGTACGGGCAAGTACGAAAATGGTACCTACATGTCCGAAGCCATCACCTGGCAGGGCAAAGAGCAATCCATCAGCGTAAACATCCCTCCGCTGGCAGCGATTGTGTTGAAGGTTTGGTGAGGGTAGTTTTCAGTTTGCGGTTTTCCGTTTTCAGTTGAGTTTCATACTACCGATCGTCTTTGTAGAAATCAAGAATTAAAGCCCAGCGTAACTCTGTACAAATTCAGAGTTACGCTGGGCTTTTCGTTGTGAGTCTTTGAGCCTTCGTATCGTCGTGACAAATAAGCTAACGACTCAACTGAAAACAGAAAACCGCAAACTGAAAACT
>NZ_NMPS01000061.1:0-639 GCF_002261125.1 Siphonobacter sp. BAB-5385
GGTGCCTAGCCCGGCCACCTCAATTGCACTTTGAAACGAGTTACTACTTTCTTCCAATGCCTTTCGAGCCTGTATCTGGGTACTGATGTCACTAGCCAGTACAATTACTCCCAGCAGTTCCCCTGCTTCGTTATGATGAGGGGTATAGGTAATATCCAACCACCGCTCCGTGCCTAATCGGGAAGGTGCTGGCAGCTCATAGCGTTCGGGCTGGCCTGCATACGCAACTGCCAGATGGGGGGCTACCTGCTGATATGCCTGTTCACCAATGAACTCCCGTACGCTTTGGCCAATGACCTCGTCGGCATCGACGTTGAACCAGTCCTGAAAGGTTTTATTATAAGAAACGTAGCGTTGCTGCTGATCCAGATAGTAGATCATCGAGGGCACCGTGTTGCTCAATAAGCTCAGCTTTGCTTCGCTTTCTTCCAATTGCCGGCGGGCATGCATATGTGCCGTCACGTCCGTTACGACCTGAATCATACCCGTGATAATCCCGCCCTCTCGCAAGGGGCGATACGCGATATCGTAATAGTACTCCTGGATTACTCCCGTTCGGTTATGGGGTACTAAGACCTCTTTCTCATCAAAAGAGATGCCTTCATGATAAACCCGCTGTGCCTGTTGCCAGGCAAACTG
>NZ_NMPS01000062.1:0-639 GCF_002261125.1 Siphonobacter sp. BAB-5385
GGTGCCTAGCCCGGCCACCTCAATTGCACTTTGCAACGAATTGCTGCTCTCTTCCAAAGCTCTGCGGACCTGCATCTGGGTACTGATGTCGCTAGCCAGTACAATCACTCCCAGCAGTTCTCCTACTTCGTTATGGTGAGGTGTATAAGTAATATCCAGCCACCGCTGTGTTCCTACGCGGGAAGGAGCTGCCAGCTCATAGCGTTCGGGCTGGCCTGCATAGGCAACCGCCAAATGTGGGGCTACTTGTTGATAGGCCTGTTCACCAATGAATTCCCGTACGCTTTGGCCAATGACTTCATCGGCATCGACGTCGAACCAATCCTGAAAGGTTTTATTATAAGAAACGTAACGTTGCTGCTGATCCAGGTAAAAAATCATCGAGGGCACCGTGTTGCTCAATAGGCTCAGCTTTGCTTCACTTTCTTCGAGCTGTCGGCGAGCCTGTACGTGTGCCGTCACGTCCGTGATGACCTGAATCATACCCGTGATGTGGCCGCCCTCCAGCAAAGGGCGATACGCAACATCATAATAGTATTCCTGCATGACTCCCGTTCGTTTATGAGTCACCAAGACCTCTTTTTCATCAAAAGTGATGCCTTCATAATAAACCCGCTGTGCCTGTTGCCAGGCAAACTG
>NZ_NMPS01000063.1:0-203 GCF_002261125.1 Siphonobacter sp. BAB-5385
GGCGGCTTTTCGCGATAGGACGGGGCCTGGGTTATGTCGCCCATGAAGGCATTTGACTGTTTCTTAACAATTACCATTAGTAATGATTAGCTAACCAACATTACTCCCTGATAACGCTGCTCTTTCGTGCCTACGAGAAGGCTAACAAACATTACTAGAAGAAGAAAACCCCTCCCGCCCGGAAGCAACGGAACGACCTACGA
>NZ_NMPS01000064.1:0-63890 GCF_002261125.1 Siphonobacter sp. BAB-5385
ACATATCCGGTGCCTACAACGGCTAATTTCATAGTGTGGACAGTTCGTTGAACAGTTTAATGGCTTTTGGCGGCGATTGGATTTTAAAATGCCTGCCACAAAAATATATTTTTTCCGATAAAGCCTGAGTTTCTGTTCACAATTTGAGTTGACGGTTGATTAATTATTCAAAGGATTCAATTTAACATTGAAATTATCAAATTTCAATAGATTTCCCCAAGCTTCTCTTTGATTTTTCTGGAGGTATAACCATTGAAGTAACCATTTGTTTTTTGTAAAATTCTAATATCTACGAAAGATTTTCTTTTTCAGATTCTTCAAAATAAACTGCTGACTATGAATTCCTAAGTCGTCAGTGCATCTCAGCTATTCCTACTATACCGTTGTTCTTATGACCTTACGTAAAGCGGATCGGCGAAGGGTACAACGGGTCCTTTTGATAAGTTTATAGTTCGTTTAGATGTATCGAAATTCCGGAATCGGTATTTAATCAATCACTACTATACGTCGGTAGGACTGAAATGAGCAGAGGTCTACGCAAAAACTAAAATCTGGCTTTATCTTGCCCACTAAAAACAGAAGCCTTGTGACGAACGAAGCGATTGTCGAACTACTCGAACTGACTACCAAGCTGCTGGAACTTCACGGTGAAAATGATTTCAAAATCCGGAGTTTTCAGAATGCAGCCTTTAACCTGGATAAAACGACGGCTGACCTGAACGCCGTGCCCCTCGCTGAGCTTTCGCTACTGCCCGGCGTAGGCAAAAGTATGGCCAGCAAAATTGACGAAATTCGCCGTACAGGTACGCTAAAAGACCTCAATGACCTTCTGGCCCAAACCCCGGAAGGTATTCTGGACATGTTCCGCATTAAAGGAATTGGTCCGAAGAAAATACGGGTCATCTGGAAAGAACTTGACATTACAGATACGCAACAACTGCTGCTGGCTTGCGAAAACGGCGAAATTGCGAAGCTTAAGGGCTTTGGCGAAAAGACCCAGGAAACGATTCACACCAATCTGCTCTTTCTGCAATCGAATTCTTCCAAACTTCGCATGGATGTGGCTCAGGTACTGGCTGAAGTACTTTGTGAAGCATTGGAAAAGCAGTTTCCAACCCAGATTACGGGCGAGGTACGTCAAAAAGCAGAAATCGTAGATTTGATTCAACTGGTTACCGCCGCCGAATATCCAGCGGAAGTACAGAAGTTTCTGAACACGCTGGAATTTGTACAGCAGGACGAAAAAGCGTCGACACCCTTCATTTGGCGGGGGAAATTTCTGGATCGAAACATTCCGGTGGAAGTACGCATCAGTCGTCCGCAGGCTTTTATCAATCAGGTGTTTATTCGTTCTTCCAGTCCGGAACACTTGACGCAGCCCGTCGCTCATTCGACGTTGCTGAAAACGGCATTGAAGGAACCCCACGATACGGAGGAAGCCATCTACGCGGAACTGGGACTGCCCTATCTTTCGCCCGAACTGCGAAACGGTACCGACGAACTTTCGCCGGAGTCGCTGCAACGCCTCCCCGACCTGATTACCTGGGAAGCGTTGAAAGGTACCGTTCACAACCACTCGACCTGGTCCGATGGAAAACATACGCTCGAACAAATGGCCCGGGCGGCGGCGGACCTAGGTTTGCAATACCTCGGCATTGCCGACCACTCCAAATCGGCTACCTACGCCAACGGCCTGAATGAGGAACGGATCTACCAGCAACACCAGGAAATAGATCAGCTCAACGAACGCTTTCGGACGGAAGGTTTGGATTTCCATATCTTTAAAGGAATCGAATCGGATATTCTCGGCGATGGCTCGCTGGACTACGACACCGAAATTCTGAAATCCTTTGATTTTGTCGTGGCCTCCGTGCATTCAAACCTGAAAATGACCGAGGAGAGAGCGATGCAACGCCTGATTCGGGCCGTTGAAAACCCGTATACGACGATTATCGGTCACCCGACGGGCCGGTTACTCCTCTCCCGCCCCGGCTACCCCGTGGATGAGCAGAAACTCATCGACGCCTGTGCAGCCAATGGCGTGGTACTGGAACTCAATGCCAGCCCCTACCGGCTCGATGCCGACTGGCGGTGGATTCCGTATGCCCTGGAAAAAGGCGTGCGTATTTCCATCAATCCCGACGCTCACCACATCGAAGGCTATCAGGATATGCATTACGGCGTGGCCGTAGCCCGCAAGGGAGGACTCACCCGACAAATGACGTTTAATACACTGACTCAATCGGAAATGGAGGCGTATCTTGCCCAGCGGAAAATTGGTTAAAAGCCATCCGGTTTTTCGGAACCAAAACGCTACGCTCACGTTTGTAAAGAAGCGTTTTTCGGGTAATCAACTCAAAGTCGGAATTCTTTTATCAACGAAATGAATAAAAAAGTTAACGTAGGTCTGGTTCAGATGTCCAATGTCGCGGACGTTGAAGCCAATATTCAGAAAGCCGAAGCGGGCATCCGCGAAGCCGCCGCTAAGGGGGCTCAGATTGTCTGTTTGCAGGAATTGTTTACGTCGCTGTACTTCTGCGATGTAGAAGATCACCACAATTTTTCGCTGGCTGAATCCATTCCCGGTCCTACGACCGATCGTATGAGCAAGCTCGCCGCTGAACTGGGCGTCGTCATTGTGGCTTCGCTGTTCGAAAAACGAGCCGCCGGACTGTACCACAATACCACTGCCGTGCTCGATGCCGACGGTACGTATCTGGGCAAATACCGGAAAATGCACATTCCCGATGATCCGGGCTATTACGAGAAATTTTACTTTACGCCCGGCGACTTGGGTTACAAGGTTTTCGATACCAAGTTTGCCAAAATTGGCATCCTGATCTGCTGGGACCAGTGGTATCCCGAAGCTTCCCGGATTACGGCTCTGATGGGTGCCGAAATTCTCTTCTACCCCACGGCCATCGGCTGGGACGTGAACGAAACGGACGCTCAGGTGAATCAGGAGCAGTACGACGCCTGGCAGACCATTCAGCGGAGTCACGCGGTAGCGAACGGCGTCTACGTTGTGTCGGTGAACCGCGTGGGTCGGGAAGCCGATCAGCAATTCTGGGGCGGTAGTTTCATTGCCAAACCCCACGGTGGTTTGCTATATCTGGCTCCGCACGAAGCAGAGACGGTACACGTGCAGGAACTGGACCTGGAAGCAGCCGACCGCATTCGTACGACCTGGCCGTACTTCCGCGACCGCCGGATTGATTCCTACCAGCCCATTACGAAACGATTTATTGACGAATAAGTATTGATGAAGGCGGAATCAAGGTTCCGCCTTTCTTTTTCTTCCTGTGAAAAATTCATTTTGGGGTACGGGCCTGCTGTTCGCCGCCCTGTGGTCTTCGGCATCCGTTGCCGCCAAATTCGGTCTGCAATCGGCAGAACCGATGCTGTTGTTTGACATTCGCTATTTTGGGGCGGGCATCCTTCTCCTGGCCTACGCCCTGGGCATTGAAAAACAACGCCTGCCCCAAGGCAAAGAATGGGTACAGATCGCGACGTTTGGTTTACTGAATACCGTAGTGTATCTCAGTCTGTTTGTGTTTGCCATGAAACAGGTGGCGGCGGGTATCGGCAGTTTAGCCATTGCCTTAAATCCCCTGCTGATCAGTGTTTTATCCGCGTTTTGGACCGGACAAAAAGTAGCTTCCAAACAATGGACGGCCATTGCCCTGGGAATGGCTGGGGTTGCTCTGGCTACGTATCCTTTGCTGCAAAATAGTTTCGCGACCCCGCAGGGACTCCTGCTACTTTTTCTGAGTATGCTTTCCTACTCCGTCGCTACGATCTACTTTTCGGGCATTGACTGGAAACTTTCACGGAGCAGTATCAATGGCTGGCAAACGCTGATGGCGGGTTTGATCTGTCTACCGCTGGTGTTTGTATTCCACGAAAAACCTAATCTTTTCGACACACGTTTCTGGGCTTCGGAAGTCTGGCTCACCATCTTCGTATCTGTACTGGCGGTACAGTTATGGTTGAAACTGCTGCATACCGATGCCGTACGAGCCTCCTTATTTCTTTTCCTCTGCCCCGTATTTGGCTTCGCTTATGCGACCTTTTTACTCGGCGAACCGTTTAGCTGGTACACGGGGCTGGGCACGGTGCTGGTACTGGTTGGCTTGTGGATGGGTCAGAAAAAGTAAGGTGTCATTTTCACGGCCTGCAAAAAACTTTTGCCGATACGCTTGACTTGTAAAACTTTCTTCCGTTTACTTTGCAATACAAAGTACTTCAGCAAATGATTCAAGAAGATCCTCTACGCGACTTGTCTGAGATTCGTCAGATGATGGAACGGTCCTCGCGTTTCCTGTCTTTAAGCGGATTATCCGGCATATTTGCGGGAAGTGTGGCCTTAGTAGGAGCCGGAGCCGCCTGGAAATTTCTGGAAGGTACGCCTTCCCTGGTCACCACGCCGTTCGCCGATCGGCCCTATGGGTTCTATCAGTTTTTCATCGTCAACTTCGGCGGCGTACTGCTGTTATCGCTCATTGGCGGTTTTTATTTTACGAACCGTCGGGCCCGGATTAAAGGCTGGAAACTCTGGGATGCTACGTCGAAACGGCTGTTCGTTAATCTGGCCATTCCTTTAGCTACGGGAGGGATTTTCTGTTATTTTCTTTTGTTCAGAGCCCCTGAACTCATTGCCGCCAGTACACTGATTTTTTACGGCCTTGCTCTGATTAATGCCAGTAAGTATACCCACAGCGATGTACGAAATCTGGGGCTTTGCGAGCTTTTATTGGGTATTATCTGCGGCTGGTTTGCGGCAACGGGCACCAGCCTGTTATTTTGGGCCCTGGGTTTTGGAGTACTCCACATTCTGTACGGCATTATTCTGTACCGGAAATACGGAGCTTAAGCGGACTCAAGCGGGTCTGATTGGTGGTATGAAAAATGTAATTGAGCAGTTAAATAAAGCGTTTGAGAACCGGGTTCGGCTCGGCATCATGTCGGTGCTGATGGTGAACGACTGGGTGGAATTCAACACGCTCAAAGAAACCCTGCAGCAAACCGATGGGAACCTGGCCAGCCACCTGACGGCCCTCGAAAAGGTACAGTACGTAGCCGTACGCAAAGGCTTCATTGGCCGTAAACCCAATACGTCCTTTCAGGCTACCCTCAGCGGTCGTCAAGCCTTTCAGGAACACCTGGATGCTCTGGAAATGCTTTTAAAATCCGTACCGAACAAGTCTTAATTTTTTTTGTACTTCAACTTTGTACTTCAAAGTACTTTTTAAAAATCTACCTTATGTCACGGGCCTTCTATCTGTTAGTCACTGCGGTTCTGTTGAAAAATTATTTGTTTTATGAGCAGGGCTCCGGTCTTAATTATTTTGCGTTTGCTCTTTTTCTTTTAGCTCTTGTGCTCTGGCGAAAGTCTGGTTTGTTTCGCGAACGAAACATGCAGTTAACTACAGCAGGCTTTCTTCTAACCGGATTTACCGCCGTTTATTATGGCCATTCCCACACGCTGATTCTTTACGTTGTATCCGTTTTCTTACTGATAGGCTATAGCTCCGTTACCCAGCTTTCCCCCTATGTATCAGCCTTTAACGGCATTCTTAGTAGCTTGGGTCTTGCCTCTTTTCAGGCCAGTTCACAGTGGCTGACGTCATCCAGCAATAGGTCTACGCATCGGCAATTGTTTCGACAGTTCCGGATGCTGCTGCTCCCATTCCTTGTCACGCTAGTTTTTTACGGACTCTACTACTGGGCAAACCCTGATTTCAGTCTATTTGATCGTTCGTATGTACTGGACACCGATTATATCTTTTTAACTATGGTGGGATTCATCTGGCTTCCGTCCCTGGTATTCCCATATTCGGCTAAAGTCTTTGCCGAGGCAGATTTGAAGCTTGCCAACACGCTCAGTCGTATCCGGGGTCGTTATAAGGGACAGGTACTGGGTCTGAAATGGGAATATCGGCAAGGCATTGTGATGCTGGGTATGCTAAACCTACTGTTACTCGTTTTTTTGGTTTTCGAAGGTTTAATGTTTAGTAAAGGTCAGCAACAACAAACCGCTTATGATTTTTCCCAATCTGTACATGATAGCGTCAATGTGCTTATTTTCAGTATCCTGTTAGCGATCACGTTAATGCTATTCTACTTCCGCAAGAACCTCAACTTCTTTCCTAAAAATCGAACTCTGATTCGATTGGCCTACACCTGGATTTTTCTGAATCTGCTTTTGCTGGGTGTTACGACCTATACCAATATGCTTTACATTGAAAATAATGGACTTACCTTCAAACGCATCGGGGTTTATTTCTGGCTTTTCCAAACGGGGTGTGGTTTATTCACTACGCTCTATAAAATTCACTATAAAAAATCAATCGCTTTCCTTTTTAGAATCAATAGCTGGGTCTGCTATTTCACGCTTATTGTATTCACTGCAGTGCCCTGGACAAGCATCATTACAACCTATAATCTTTCAAGGGCTCAAATCTTAGACCTTGAGTATCTCAAGGAGTTTCTGCCCTATAATCTGCCTCAACTGCAGGAATCTGTTTACGTCTACTCAGAGTCCCTAGAGCTGAAAGCTGACTTGCTTAAATCGGCTCAAACCTTTCAGAAGCAATACAAGCAAAACCCACACACCTGGCAATCCTGGAATTACGCCGACTGGAAAATTAATCAGTACATCGAAACCCATCCCCTTTCCAAGTAACTCATCCATTCCCACTTCATACCCATGAAATCCCGTACATTTCAACTCGCCAGCCTCACGGCTCTCTCGCTGCTTTCCGCCAGTTTTCTGGTTATTCGTTTCGGACTGCTGCGGAGTGGCTGGTACGTTATGATCAACTGGAATCTGTTTCTGGCCTGGCTTCCGCTCGTCTTTTCGCTCTGGTTCGAAAAACTGACGCATCAACCTTCCCGACTCAAACTCGTAGCCGTCGGGACGCTTTGGCTCCTGTTTTTTCCGAATGCTCCCTACGTGATTACGGATCTGATTCACATTCAGAACACGATGGGCATTCCGGTCTGGCACGATGCGGTGATGATTTTCAGTTATGCCTTTGTGAGTTTGCTCTGCGGATTGCTTTCCTTTCACTGGATGCGAAAAAATCTGCTGCGAATCATCCCCCGCTGGGCTGATTATCTGATGTTGGCCGCCCTGCCCCTCAGTAGTTTCGGTATTTATCTGGGTCGGGTGAAACGCCTCAACAGCTGGCACCCGTTTACCCACCCGACCTTACTCGTGCGGCAGATTATGGAAAGTCTGGTCAGTAAACAGGCGATGCTGATGACCCTTGAATTTTCGGTACTTCTTGGAATTTCGTACCTGATGCTTTTAAGTTTGATGGAGAATGAGCGATCCTACTGACCCTTGGTCCATTCGCAAACCTGTATAGCCCAGAGCCATGCCCATTGATATTCCCAAGTTTTTCCGAAGTGTCCGGTACGCCAGCAAAGGGCTACGCGTAATGGTCTATTCGGAAAACAACGCCCGTATTCACTTTCTGGCTACAGCAGTCGTCATTTTTCTGGGCTTTTACCTCCACATCACCAAACGCGACTGGGTTAATCTGGTGCTGTGTATCGTGCTGGTCTGGATTACCGAAGCCATTAATACCGCCATCGAGAAGATTGTGGATATGGTGTCGCCTGAGTACCGGAAAATTGCTGGGGAAATTAAGGACCTGGCCGCCGGGGCGGTACTGGTAGCCGCTTTCTTTGCTTTGTTTGTTGGGGTGATGACGTTCAAGGAATATGTTCCCTGGAAGGACTGGATGACCGACCTGGGCATTCCCCTTCCAGCGGAGGAAGAAGAAATCTTCTAACTACTGATTTTCAGTCGATCAGCCCACTCGTCGGAGCCAAACCACGGGTGGGCTGATTCTTTTGTTACCTGCTATTGTCAAAGCTGACCATCCTGCTTACATTCGCTTAACCACTTCCAGTACCACGATGCGACAAAGACTATGACTCGTTTTTTACTCTTCTGCTTCTGGCTCCTGGCGGGCACGCTGGAAGCACAAATGATGCCCTCCAGACGACTGGAAATTATGCGGGATGAAAAAAAATCGGAAGATTTTGAAGTGCTGCCACTCGGCAAACAGGGCGTACTGATCACTAAAACCGTAGACGATCCCTTTCGGGGTATCGCCCATTTATACCATTTCAGCCGGTACGATTCTACGCTGGCACTTCGCTGGGAAGCGGAATTCAAACTCAAGTATCCCTTCGAAGGTTTGCTCTCCTACCACACCAACGAGCAATTGTACTGGCTCTGCGGCGATCCACATTCTGAAAAGATTCAAGTATGGAAAATCAACCTGGAAACGGGTGATACGGAAATGATTGATGGCGAAGTACTGGCCATTGACGAAGTTTCCAAGTTTAAAGTATTGGGAAACAAAGCCTTTCTGGCGGGCACGTACAACGATCGTCCGGTCGTAGTGGCCTTTAGTTTCTTCGACAAAAGTTCAAAGGCTCTGCCCGAACTATACGATTCTCACCTGTCGATCAATGAACTGGATGTAGACGAACGCAGCAACCAAATCCACGTTTTTAGCCGACTAACCCGCAAAGGTAAATGTCAGCTTCAGCTGCAATCGTACGATTACGACGGTCGGCTCCTGCACAAAACCATGCTGAGTGACGAGTCCGGTAAAAGCCTGATTACTGCCAAAATTGTTCGCCTGAAGACCGGAGAATCCCTGCTGGTTGGGAATTATTCGCTGAATTGTTCGGATTATTCGCAGGGTCTGTACCTGACTAAACTCAACGGCTCCGAACCGGATGCGATTCGGTACGTGCCTTTTCATGAACTACAGAATTTCTTCAACTACCTCAAACCCAGTCGGCAGGAACGGCTAAAAAACCGGATTGCCGAACAGCAGAAACGCGGTAAAGACCCCAAGTTTCACTACCTGCTCCAGATTCACGATCCGGTTCCCACTGATGATGGATATTTGCTGGTCGCCGAAGCCTATTTCCCGCAAGCGAAAACCACCGCTTCCACGACTCCTTTCGTCGTCAGTCGTCCCCGACGCAGTAGCTACGATTCGTACCGATATACCCACGCGTTGGTGTGCGGACTGGATGCCTCGGGTCGCTTCGTCTGGGATAATTCGATGGATTTGAAAGATTTGACGACGGACGTACTCGGACCACAGGTACAACTCAGCTCGGAAGGCGATACCCTGCGGCTCACGTATTCGCACGAAAACAAAGTACGGGCCGTGCAGATACAGGGCAGCAAGACGCTGGGTAAACCGCAGGAGTACGAGTTATTTTCCGAAGAACTCAAGAAGAACATGGATCGTGATACGTATCCTTCACTGGCTTCGTGGTACGGCCCGTATTTTCTGAGCTGGGGCTACCGGAAACTTTCGGCTACGGGTCAGCAACCCACCCGTGAGGCTTTTTTCGTGTACAGACTCGAACATCCGCGAATAGTCGAAGAATAGCTTTTTCTGTACCAGAGCCTTTCTGGATGACTTTGCCGGGAAAGACTCCCGCCAGTATAACCGAAAACGGTAAACGGGCTGTATTTTTGTCGGATGAATCTTAAAACATCACTGCAGGTAGTACGCAACGGGGGTTTATTGCTGCAACCCACCGACACCGTTTGGGGGCTAAGTGGCGACGCCACCCGTGCGGAAACGGTAGCCTTGCTCCGGGATACCTGTCAGATTCCCACCACCCAGGGATTAATTGTACTTTTATGGGATACCTCCGTACTGGATCGCTACGTAGTACGCGTACCCGAACTGGCGTATGACCTCATCGAATACGCCGAAGATCCGCTTACGGTTATCTTTCCCAAGGGAAAAAACGTAGCCGAAAATGTACTGGGTCCCGACGGCAGTCTGGCCATTCGAGTATTAAAGAAATCCCCGATTCTGGATCTGGTACAGGCTTTTGGCCGTCCCTTGGTGTCTACAATAGCTACGGTAGCAGGACAGCCCTCACCCCGTACGCTGGCGGACATTCCCGAAAACATCCGTCTGGCTGTACAGGAAACGATACCTGCCCCGGCAGGCTGGCAACCGACCAAACCTTCCCGCATCGTACGTCTGGGCGTAGGCGGTGAATTTGAATTTATCCGTAAATAGTTTGATTGAATACTGGAATTCCGGAGGATGCCAACGCCCTTCCGGATTCTCAATTACCCGGTTCACATGACTGAACACCTTAAAAATCATCCCGTATTTCCGATTATTGCCCGTTCGGCGGCGGAACTCAACGTTCCTGCCTACGTCATTGGAGGCTACGTACGGGATTTATTATTGAACCGTCCTTCGAAAGATATTGACATTGTTTGCGTAGGTAGCGGTATTGCTCTCGCTGAACAGGTCGCGAAAAACGCTGGTCGCGAACACGTTTCGCTGGCCGTCTATAAAAATTTTGGTACTGCCCAGGTCAAGTTCGACGGCTGGGAAGTGGAATTTGTCGGAGCCCGGAAAGAGTCGTATCGTTCCGATTCCCGCAAGCCCGTTGTGGAAGATGGCACGCTGGAAGACGACCAGAATCGGCGGGATTTTACCATCAATGCCCTGGCTCTTTCGCTGAATCCGAACGATTTTGGTACGCTGATTGACCCCTTCGACGGACAGGCAGATTTACGACGGAAAATCATCCGTACGCCACTGGATCCGGCTATTACGTTTTCGGATGATCCCCTGCGGATGTTACGGGCCATTCGATTCGCTACGCAGCTGAACTTCGATATTGACCCGGATACCTTTACGGGCCTGGAGCAGACCGCCCCCCGCATCGAAATCATTTCGCAGGAGCGGATTACTGATGAGCTGAATAAGATTTTACGTACGCCGACGCCTTCCTACGGTTTTAAACTGCTGGAAATTGCTGGACTACTGAATCTGATTTTCCCCGACTTTGTGGCCTTGAAAGGAGCTGAGCAAATTGACGGCAAAGGGCATAAGGACAATTTTTATCATACGTTACAGGTACTCGACAACGTGTGCCGAACCAGCGATGATCTGTGGGTTCGCTGGGCGGCGGTTCTGCACGACATTGCAAAACCGGCAACGAAACGTTTTCACCCCAAAATCGGCTGGACTTTCCACGGACACGAAGAGATGGGAGCCCGCATGGTACCTACTATTTTCCGGAAATTCCGTTTGCCATTGGGCGAAGAAATGCGGAAGGTACAGAAGCTCGTTCGTTTGCACCTGCGGCCCATTGCCCTGGCTAAAGACGGGATTACCGATTCGGCCCTTCGCCGGGTGATGGTGGAAGCCGGGGACGATCTCGACGATCTGATGCGGTTATGCCGGGCGGACATTACGTCCAAAGACGGCAACCGGGTGAAACGGTACCTTGCTAATTTTGATAAAGTGGAAGCCCTGATGAAGGAAGTGGAAGAACGCGACCAGCTTCGCCAATTCCAGCCCATCATCACCGGCGAAATGATCATGGACGTCTTTGGGCTGGGGCCGTCTAAAGAAGTCGGTCAGTTAAAAAATACCATTCGGGAGGCTATCCTGGAGGGTACATTACCCAACGACTGGGCTCATGCGTATCCGTTTATGCTCGAAGCCGGAGCTGCTCTGGGCTTTCAACCCGTAAAAGAATTGACGCCGCCAGCTCCTCGGAAAGACCAAGAATCGTAAAATATCGTTAATTTATAAATTCCTTTTTTCTCATTCCTGCGGATTTCACGCCTGATTCCGATCCCGAAATTTGTTAGTACGAATGCTTCGCTGGCTAGTCTTTGGTTTACTTTTTGTGGTGCATGTCGGTACGGCCCAAACCCGTACGGATTCACTACGTAAACTGAATAATCTAGCCGCCGAACTCGCCAAACGCGGTCGCTACGACCGGGCCGCTCCCCTGCTTAAAGGAGCGTTGCAGGTCGAAGCAAGGGATACACTTCGCTACAACATGGCTTTGGTCGAACTAGCTCAGGGCCACCCCGACCAGGCGAAACAGTGGCTGACTACATCCCTGCCCTTTGCCAATGTAGGCTTACAGAAAGGGCTCATTGCCGGTCAGCAGGGTCGTTTTTCGGAAGCCCTGACTTATTTCCGAACCACGCCGGCTACACCCGAAAATTCGGATGCTCTGTTCTACAATCAGGCTATTGCCCTGTGGCGATCCGCTCCGGAAAAAGCGGATGTGTACCCGCACATTGAACGCTACTTGCAACAATCGGTGAGTACCGATCCTAAATCCCGGCTTGCATTAGGCCAGTTGATGGCGGCTCAAAACCGCTGGGATGAAGCCGTACGAAGCTTTCAGCAGGCTCGTCAGGACGGAGCCGACACGCAGGTACTCTTACGCCTCGGCCACGCCCATCTGGCCCTAAATCAGCCCGAAGAAGCCCTACAGATTTTTCAGGAATACCTGGATGCGGGTGGCCGGGAAGGGTATCTGGCTCACCTGGGCATGGCCTATACGCATTACCGGAAGGGCGATTACGCTGCCGCCGGAGCCGCCTTTCAACGGGTATTACGCATCCGCCCCAACTCCGCCGAAGCGGCTACGGGCATGGGCCATATCCTGATTGGCCAGCATCTGGACGGAAAGGCTTTGGCCCAGTATCAGCGGGCCCTCAGCTATGATTCAACGTATGCTCCGGGTCGATTGGGTCGGGCGATGGCCTATTACCGACTGGGACGCTACGCTGAAGCCTGGAAAGATTTCGCGGCGAGTGCTCACATCATTAATCCGGATAATCCGGACTACGCGGATTTTTACCTCTGCCGGGGCTTTACGCTGATTCGCCTGAAAAAGTACCGTAACGCTCTAACGGAATTTGAAAATGCCCAGAAATCTAAACCTAACGAAACGGCCGTGTATGCCGGATTGAGTGAAGCCTACCGGGGACTGGGCGATTTTCAACTGGCCCATCGAAACGTGAATGAGGCTTTGAAACGCGAGCCCAATCACGCCGGACTCCTCACCAACCGGGGAAATTTTCAGTTGAACATTGAGCAATTTAATGACGCTTCTGACGATTATAAACGGGCCATTCAGCTCGATCCCGGCAATATCAATGCTCATAACGGCGTAGCCATCACTGACTTACAAAGCGACCGTATTCCCGAAGCGTTGGTACGTTACGATAGTTTACTACTGAAAAATCCCCGACAGCCGATGCTGTATAACAACCGGGGGATAACGCAGTCGTACCGGGGGCTGCAACTGGAATTTGAAAAGAAAGAAACGGAGGCTCTGGCATCTTACAAAAAATCGCTGGCTGATTTTCAGCGGGCGATGTCCATCGATACGGCGGGGGGCTATTACCGGAATAATATCGGTAACGTGTACCGCATTCTTAATCAGAACGATAAGGCTGTAGCCAATTACAATGGCTATCTGAGCAAAACGGCTATCAATAATCTGGGCGTTTTGTACGCGGGAACCAAGCAGAAACGCTACTCGTATTACTACATCACCACAGCTCTGCAACTCGATTCCACCAATTTTTCTTTCCTTTACAATCGGGCTAAACTCTACCGAAGCGATTATCCGGATTCACTGACTACGCGGGGTAAGTACCTGCGAGCGGAATCGTTTATTTCACCCAACGCCATTGCCCGCAAGTACAGCAAAGACGGCTACATTACCGTTTATTTATTTGATTATCAATACAACACCTACGAGTTTGAAGGGCAACCCCGCTTTCCCATCAAGGCCGACGCGGGTAAACCCCTGGAGTTTCAGACTTTCTTCGATTTTCAGTCCATACCCGAACCGCCGAAACCCGAACCCGTCCCACGGCAGCCGCGTGAATACACGTATCCGAAAGGGAAATCGTTGAAGTCGCCGCGAAAGTCGAAGAATCGGGGGAGTACGGAGTGTCCAGTGTAAGGAGGCGTATTGTTTTGAGTGTAGGCCAGCCGCAATTTAGATTTTTGAGATTTAAGAATCGGGAGGTTTCAGGCTGTTAACAGTTTTGTATCGGAGAGGTCTGAAAATTCAGGTAAAACTTGCCTTATGCAAAAACTTCTCTTCTTACTGGCGTTTCTGGCCTGGGGTTGTACTCGAAAGCCCCAGGATCTTTCCCTTTTACAGGGCGATTGGGTAACCACCAATGCCCTGGTACGTAACTCGTTAAGTGATCAGCCAATAACGTTTTCGTTCGAAGACTCTCTTTGTTCGTACCTTTTTGCCTCGCTGGGGTATTCGAAGTATAGCCTTCAAAACGATACACTCCTGATCAAAACGGTACACCCTCTCTTGGGTAACCATTTCCATGGAACCAAACAGGAGGCTTCAAACTCTGCTTTCTCCATTCGAAAACTACAGGCCGATCGGCTTCAACTCCAACCCGCCAATGCAGCAACCCAAGCCATTCTTAAGAGATATAATCTTCGGCCAGGACGGGTTTTAAAACTACGGAAACTAACGACCAAGAATCAGATTCGTTTTCGCAAGATTGGGTTTTACAGTACGGGCTGTTTCGGCAGTTGCCCCTGGATGTACCTGGAAATTGATAGTTTGGGGCATTTTCTATTTCATGGAAAAGAGGATACGAATCCGACCGGTCTGCATCGAGGACAGCTCCCATTGCCATTCGTGAGCCTACTTAATAACAAGTTACAGCAGCTCGATTTGCGTACGTTGAAACCGTATTATGCAGCCAATTGGACGGATGATCAGCAATGGGGACTTCGTATTACGTATGCGGATCAATCCACAGAAGTTCATGTGTATGGGTACGATAAAGAGCCACTGGAATTGCGGATTCTTTTTAATCTATTGATGGACTTGTACCACCACCTTGCCTTAACTCCTGATTCAACCGTACTGAAAGCCTTCGAATTTAAGGAGTTTATGAAAGGCAAAATTATTCCTGGGACTTAGCACCCGTTTCGCTGCATTACTTATCGAACTAAATTATGAAGTCCTCTCATTATCGATAAGCCCCGTGGAAAGGTCGTAGTACCCGAGCATCCCCAAGGCAAGATTCCTTCCAGAAGTAACCCTACCTCACCAATTAACAGGACAAGCAAACTACTTTTGCAGGAACGTTGTTAATGCAATGTTGAAACAGGTCTACCCAAAACGGTAAAATCCCTCCTCTCATGCAAGTTGAATTAGTTCGCGTTGATGACGCTTTTCATTTTCAGGCTTCCGGCTCTTCGGAGGCCAAAGTTTCCATAGATGCTTCAGAAGCCGTGGGCGGTCATAATGCCGGTGTTCGACCCATGGAACTTCTGCTGATGGGGCTGGGCGGTTGCTCGGCTATTGATGTCATTCTTATTCTGAAAAAACAGCGTCTGCAAATTGACGATGTGAAGGTGAGTGTTTCGGGAGAACGGGAAAAAATTGAAGGCACGGAGATGAGTCCCTTCCGGAAGATTAATGTGCATTTTTCCATTAAAGGCAACGTTAGTGAGGAAAAAGCCGAACGGGCCATCAAACTTTCCATGGAAAAATACTGCTCGGCTACGGCTCAGTTTGCTCAGTCTGCGGAAATCACTCATTCGGTGAGTATCGAAGGGCTGAGTCCTCAGGAAATTCAGGCGGATAGTCTGGCTGAGTAAAGTTTAAGAAGTGTTACCTTTGCCGCCTGAACCCAGACTTCCAGAAGGAGTCAACCGACGTTCAGCACCAGTATCAATGAAACAATACCAGGATCTACTTCAGCATATTCTTGACCACGGTACCCGAAAAACGGATCGTACCGGCACGGGCACCATTTCCGTATTTGGCTACCAGATGCGATTCAATCTGGCCGAGGGATTTCCCCTGGTTACGACGAAGAAGGTCCATACCAAATCGATCATTCATGAACTTTTGTGGTTCCTGAAAGGCGAAACCAATATTCAATACCTGAAAGAAAACGGCGTAAGCATCTGGGATGAATGGGCCGACGCCGAAGGAAACCTCGGTCCCGTATACGGCAAACAGTGGCGGAGCTGGGAAGGGCCCGACGGTCAGATTATTGACCAGATTACCCAGGCCGTGGATCTGCTCCGCAAATCACCCGATTCCCGTCGTATCCTGGTTTCAGCCTGGAACCCTGCGGACCTTGGACAGATGGCCTTGCAACCCTGCCATGCCCTGTTTCAGTTTTACGTAGCTGATAACAAACTTTCCTGCCAGTTGTACCAACGCAGTGCGGATGTGTTCCTGGGCGTACCATTCAACATTGCCAGCTACGCGTTGCTGACAATGATGATTGCTCAGGTCACGAACCTCGAACTCGGCGATTTCATCTGGACGGGTGGCGATACGCACCTGTACCTCAATCACCTCGAACAGGTGGAGCTACAATTGAGTCGCGAACCACGACCCCTGCCTACGATGCGACTCAATCCGGACGTGACCGACTTATTTGAATTTAAATACGAAGATTTCAAGCTGGAAAACTACGATCCCTGGCCAGCCATCAAGGCTCCGGTTGCGGTATAAGTCAGAATACAGCGTTGTCATAAAGCCACGGGATACGACGTTGTCTCGTGGCTTTTTGTTGGTATGCTTGGGGTTTTTCTTGGTATGAGATCCAGAACTTGCACCTGTTTTTAGCAAAACCAGGAGTAGTGTGGTTAACCAACGTAAAAAGATGAACGTATCAGGTTGCCCATTACCGTGACAGGACCAGGGGTTGTACCCCTGGCTAATTCGATTGAACCCCTTCGGGGTTTGAGGGTTTTAATACGTTAAACTTTTGAAACCCATCCAACTAACTCAAACTCGATCAAACGCCTTTCTTACCTGCCATGACCACCCTTCTCCTTAAACTGATTCTCATGCCCTCGCTGATTGGTGGCGTTACGCTGGCCGCCCGTCGCTGGGGAAATGTGGTGGGCGGATGGCTGGGTGGTTTTCCCTGGATTGCGGGTCCTATTTCAATTTTTCTGGCTCTGGAACAGAGTAAGGGTTTTGCGGCTCAGTCGGCGGCGGGTTCTCTTCTCGGCTGCTTTTCCACCTATGCTTTTGCCTGGCTCTACGCGAAAGGAGCCGCACGCTTGCACTGGTTTCCCCTGTTGATGGGCTGTTACGCCATGATTTTCATTTCGTTGTATCTGGGCCAGTTTTACTCGGGCAGTATACACGTTTTATTCGTGGCTTTGTTAGTGTTCATTGCACTGGTTTACTGGAAGTTTCCGCGGCCTGCTGTTCCAACGCATATTCCGCCTCCACCCCGTTTTGATCTGCCTTTGCGGATGCTGGTTGCCACGGTTTTTGTCGCGGGAATTACGCAACTGGCGGCCTGGACGGGCCCGGTCTGGAGTGGGCTGCTTACTCCTTTTCCGATCATGACGACCTGTCTGGCCGTATTTACGCACATCCAGCAGGGTCCTGCCCAGTGTGCCCGTATTCTGCGGGGAATGGTTAGCTCCGGCTTTGGTTTTGCGACTTTTCTGTACGGCGTGGGCTTGTTACTACCGCATTCGTCTCTATGGGTGGCGTATAGTGTAGCCCTACTCTTTTCTTCACTGACCAACCTGTTGACGTTAAAGTTTTTAAAGTAGTCCCCTGGCTCTGACCGCTGCTGCTGCGGAAATTGATACGTCTTTGGGAGACCGATTGTTTTAGACTCATTGCTGGTACAGGATTTTCGCCAAAGGTGTTGAGGTTTCAATAAGAAAAACTCATTTTTGAGTGCGTATCCGTCGGTCCGCCGACTCGCCTGTTTAACCTCAAGCTAAAACATTTCTCTATGCATTCACGTCGCGACTTTCTACAAAAGCTGACGGCTTCGGCCATTACCTTACCCTTTTTACCCAATTCTACTTCATTGGAAGAATTTTACAGCAAGCCCTACGATGGTCCGGTTTTACGCGTGGCCATTATGGGTCTGGGTGGTTACGGTAGCCGCGTGGCAGAGGCCATGCAATCCAGTAAAATGGCGAAACTGGTGGGCGTTATCAGCGGTACGCCATCGAAGATTAAAGACTGGCAGTCGAAATACAAGATTCCCGAAAAGAACTGTTATAACTACGAGAACTTCGACCAGATCAAGAATAATGCAGACATCGATGCCGTTTACGTCATCACACCCAACGCCTTGCACCATAATCAGGTCATTCGTGTAGCCAAAGCCGGTAAACACGTGATCTGTGAAAAACCAATGGCTATCAATGCGAAGGAAGGCCAGGAAATGGTAGAAGCCTGTAAGAAAGCCAACGTCAAGCTACTGGTAGGTTATCGGATGCACTTCGAGCCACATACGCTGGAAATCGTGCGGATGCGAAAAGCGGGTGAACTCGGAAAAATTACCTTCTTCCAGGGACTTTCTGGCTTTAAAATCGGCGACCCCAGTCAGTGGCGAATGAACAAGCAACTCGCGGGCGGTGGTGCCATGATGGACATTGGGATTTACGCCATCAACGGTTCCCGCTATATGGTGGGTGAAGAACCTATCTGGGTGACGGCTCAGGAGACAAAAACCGATCCGCAGAAATTCAAGGAAGGCGTCGATGAAACGATCACGTTCCAGCTGGGCTTTCCCGGCGGAGCCGTAGCGTCCTGTCTGTCGAGTTACAACATCAACAACCTGGATCGTTTCTTCCTGACGGGTGATAATGGTTTCGCTGAATTGTTTCCCGCGACAGGATACGGTCCCATCAAAGGCCGGACCCACAAAGGGGAACTGAATCAGCCCATCGTGACGCACCAGACCGTACAGATGGACGAAATGGCGGCGATTATTCTTCAGGGTAAACAACCCATGGTACCTGTCGATGGTGAAGAAGGCGTAAAAGATTTGAAGATTATCGACGCGATCTATGCAGCGGTGAAATCGGGGAAAAAGGAGAATCTTAAACTTTGATCCGTTTTCAGTTTACGGTTTTCTGTTTTCAGTATAGATCAGTGTTAGAAAGGATGCTTTGCCACGAAGGCACCAAGACACAATGTTTCACAAAGAAAGGCCTGTCTTTGAGTATACTCCTCAAAGACAGGCCTTTTCATTAACTAAAAACAGAAAACCGTAAATTGAAAACTACTTAATTTGCCCCACCATGTCCAGTACCGGTTTGCCTACGCAGCCACTGGGTTCGAGGATGTCGAGTAGATAGGATACGGTGGCGGCAATGTCGGCTACGTACGTGGAAGCTCCCGTACGACCGTGCGGAATTTTCCAGCCGTAGAACAGGCAGGGTACGTGTGAATCGTAGTTGTAGAGCGTTCCGTGGCCCGTACCTGCTTTGGTATAGCCATCCTGCCAGCCGGGTTCGGAGACGAGCATAAAGTCACCACCCCGACGCGGGTGATAGCCATTCTTCACGAAGTACGCCTGATTATCGTTCATGGAAACGGCTTCCAGCGAATGCAGATTGATGAAGTTAGCGACCCCTTTCATTTGCACGATGGAATCACGCAGCATGGGATATACATCCGAATACGTCAGCTTTTTCGCTTTCATGACTTCCGGATTCAGGTATAACTGGTAGTTGCCGTAGTACTGAATCCAGTCGGCTTCACCGTAGGCTTTGTTCAGTACGTTCCGGGCCTTTACCGTTACTTTATCCAGCGAACCGGCAGCAATGTGGTGTTCGTTCGAGAAGCCCCATACGTCCGCTACGCCGTGATCCGCCGAAAGGAAAACGAGTACGTTATCTTTACCCACCCAGCTATCGAGGAAGGTTAGTAATTCTTCAATATCCTTATCCAGCCGCAGGTAGGTATCTTCCGTTTCAATCGAGTTAGGACCGAAACTGTGACCTACGTAATCCGTCGAGGAGAAACTGACGGCCAGAAAATCCGTTACACTGCCTTTGCCCAGCTTCTCGTTTTTGAGAGCCTCCAGAGCAAAGTCTTTCGTGATACTGTTGCCAAAAGGCGTTTTCCGGAAATTCTCGTAGAAGCCCTGGAACGTACCGCCTACTTCGTGCGGGAATACGGGTTTCTTTTCGCCCGGAATCGGCTGTTCGTACGGCATATCATCGGCCGTACTTTCAGTATACTGCTCGATGGGTAACAGCGTCGTCCAGGGTTTTTCCAGGTATTTATTCGCCAGTTTTTTCGCATTAAAGTTTTTTACCCACTGCGGAACGTCTTTCATGTAAAACGTACTGGTGATAAAACTTCCGTCGCGGGAATCGAACCAGTAGGCTCCATCAGCCGTATGTCCCGCCGGAATGATGGCTCCCCGATCTTTCTGTGAAACGCCAATGACTTTTGATTTAAAGTTGGTCGCGATTTTCAGCTGATCGGTAATCGTACTGGCGAGTACATTGCGGGGTGACATCCGACCGGCTGGTGAAGGGTTCCCTCCCGCCGTAACGACCGACGTATCTTCCGTACAGTATACTTCCCGACCTAAACTACGGTCGAACCAGTCATTTCCTGCAATCCCGTGAATAGCCGGAACGGAGCCCGTATAAATGGAAGTATGTCCGGGTGCCGTGATCGTCGGCATGTAGTTATAATGCGTGTACGCACAGTTGAAGCCTTCGCCTAAGAGCCGCTTGAAACCGCCTTTTCCGTATTTTTCTGAATACCGGAACAGAAAGTCATATCGCATCTGATCGACCACAATCCCTACCACCAGTTTGGGACGGTCAGGCATGGTTCGCTGTACGCTTTTCTTGGTTTGTGCCACTAACAACAGCGGACTTAGCAGCAATAGAAAACTAAGTTTGAAAGAATGCATGTGGAAATCGTTTGTAACAAAATTAATAATAAGGCGTTTACTCTTCCCAGTTTTTGCGACTACGGGACGCTTTCCGCTCCGAAGCCAGCCGTTTGGACTGGAGCCTTTCCTGCGTGGAGGCTTTGGTGGGTTTAGTGGCTTTGCGTACGCGAGGTTCGCGAAAAGCTTTTTCCAAAACCGCGTATAACTTCTTGACGGCCTGCTCTTTATTCGTAAGCTGACTACGCGACTGTTGAGCCGTTATAATGAGTTCACCCTGGGTACTGAGTTGGGAAGCTAACCGTTGGAATAACTTCTGTTTTTGCTCATCCGTTAGAATTTGGGAAGTTTGAATATTGAGACGAACTTCCACTTTGCTTTCAACCTTATTTACATTCTGACCACCCGGTCCGGAGGAACGACTGGTCTGAAATTGGAGTTCGGGGTATAGATCGGGTAACATTTTAGTTTTCAGTTTACGGTTTTTAGTTTTCAGTTATGAATCAATTTCTGTCAGGTACGTACCCAGAAATTGAAAACGGAAAACAGCAAACTGAAAACATCCCAAAGGTACACACTGAATTTTGGCAACATTTAGGAAAATCATACATATTGACATGGACGCTTTCTACGCCAGCGTCGAACAGCGGGATAATCCGGAGCTGCGGGGGAAACCGCTGGCGGTGGGGGGTAGCCGTGAACGGGGTGTGGTGGCGGCAGCTAGTTACGAAGCCCGTAAGTACGGCGTTCGCTCGGCAATGGCCTCGGTAACGGCATTGCGAAAGTGTCCACACCTGCTTTTTGTCCGGCCGCGATTTGACGTATACAAGGCAGTTTCGGTTCAAATTCGCGAAATTTTCGCCCGCTATACGCCTATGATTGAACCGCTTTCGCTGGATGAAGCCTACCTCGACGTTACCGAAAACCTGAAAGGGATTGAGACGGCTACGCAGATTGCTCAGGAGATCAAAAACCAGATTCGGGCGGAAACCGGACTGACGGCTTCAGCGGGGGTATCCTTTAACAAATTTCTGGCTAAAATCGCTTCCGACTATAACAAGCCGGATGGTCTTTTCATCATTAAACCCAAACAGGCGGAAGCGTTTGTGGCGGGCTTACACGTCAAGGATTTTCACGGCATTGGCAAGGTTACCGCCGACAAAATGCACAAGATGGGCATTTTTACCGGAGCCGATCTGAAGGCCCAGTCGCTGGAGGTACTGGTGAAACATTTCGGAAAAGTGGGACGCTGGTACTACCAGATTGCCCGGGGGCAGGATGATCGGCTGGTCAATCCCGATCGGATTCGGAAGTCCATCGGAGCGGAAGAAACCTTTTCGACGGATCTGGAAGACGTGGAATTGTTACTAAATGAACTCTGGCCCATTACGGAGGAAGTCTGGCGACGAGCCGAGCGGGCTCAGGCGTACGGAAAAACGGTAACGCTGAAAGTGAAGTTCGGTGATTTTGAACAGATTACTCGCAGTCGAACCAGCCTGCAACCCATTACCGAACAGGCGTTTTACGAACGCATGGTACGGGAGCTGTTCGAGGGGATTTTCCCCCTCCGCATGGGGATTCGGCTTATGGGAGTCACGCTGTCGAACCTGGAGCGGGCAGATGAATGGGATGGGCGGCAGCTGACGTTTCATTTTTGAAGACTTGGGTCGGGTTGAAATTCGGTTCACTCTTTTTAACCCGCTCTTACCCAAATAAAAGGGTGCCCTCCTTTCGAAAGACACCCTTGTTTTCACGGCTTAAACAGGTACTGACTCTAATTCTTCTACTTTTTTCTTTTGCTTACTCCCCCACTTTTCCCGAACCCGATCAACCAGATAATAAATCATGGGTACCAGGAATATGGTCAAAATCATCGAACTGGTTAATCCACCAATCAACACCCAGGCCAGGGAGTTTTTCCACTCCGAACCAGCCCCGGCCGCCAATGCGATGGGCAACATCCCGATCACCATGGCGATGGTGGTCATCAGAATGGGTCGCAGGCGTTCTTCTCCGGCGTGAATAATAGCCTCTTTGTAATGCATGCCCTGGGCTTTCAGTTGGTTGGCAAAATCGACAATCAAGATGGCATTCTTCATAACCAGACCCATCAACATCAGCATACCCAGCATCGCGAAGATGCTCATGTTGGAGGAGGACAGAGCCAGAGCAATCATCGCTCCAATGATGGCCACGGGGATGGAGAACAATACAACCAGCGGATAAATAAAGCTATCGTACAGCAAGACCATGATGAAGTACACCAGCATCAGAGCGGCCACCATGGCCAGACCTAACGAGCCGAATCCTTCACTCTGACTCTTGGCATCCCCACCCCAGCTCAGGGTTACGTTGGCCGGAAGCGGATTTTTCGCCAGATCTTCGTTGATCGTATTGATCAGTGTACCGGAGCCTACGCCAAGCGTATTCCCCGTAATCGTAACGGAGGTACGGCGGTTTTTGCGTTCGAGCAACGAAGGCCCGCTACCCAGACGCACGTCGGCAAACTCGGCCAGCCGTACCGGACGATTCGCGACCGGGCTGAAGAACGTAATGTTCTTCACCGCTTCGGGATCTTTCCGGTCAAAGGCATCCAACATAATCCGGATGTCGTAATCTTCACTCCCCTCGCGGTATTTCGAATCATCGTTACCAGCAAAGGCGTTTTGCAGCAAGCCACCTACGGTCTGAATGTTCAGGCCCAGTTTTGCCATCTTCTCCCGGTCGATGTTCACCTGTACTTCGGGATTTCCGGCTTCTACTGAAACCTTCACATCGTTGGCACCCGGCGTCTTCTTCAGGCGATCGGCTACCTGCCCTGCGGTTTTCATTAACTCGTCGAGGTTATCCCCGCTCAGAATCATTTCAATCGGTGAACCTCCGGAGTTGACCATCCCGATTACGGAAGAGGTAAATTCAATACCCGGGAAACGCTCCGACAGCTCCTTACGCGTTTCAATCATGTACTTTTCCGTCGGCAACTGGTTCGGTCGCTCTTCCGCCGGAGCCAGCTCAATGGTTAACTCCGTCCGGTTGGTTTCGCCCTGACCCGTACTCGACATGCCCGTACTGGCACCCGCCACGTTGGCGAAAATGGTTTCTACTTCGGGTTTCTTCCGCAGATAATCTTCAATACTCCGGGCCGTCAGGTTGTTTTGCTGAAGGGAAGCACTTTTGTCCAGCTTCATCGTCAGCAGAAACTTGCCCTGATCGCCCTGAGCTACGAATTCCTGTCCGATGATGCCCAGACCCATCACCCAGCCCGTTGCCACGAAAATGGCAATCAGGATTCCGGTAAAGGCAATTTTGTGACCAATCACCCAAACGAGCGTACGCTGGTACCAGTTGGACAAACCCGTCAGTCCGCGTTCAAACCACAACAGAAAAGCGTGGAAAGGATTCTTCGGATTCAGGTGTTCCAGCCGAGCAATTCGGGACGTCAGGTACGGCGTCAGCGTAAAACTGACCAGCAAACTGACCATCGTCGAAAACGCTACCGTCAACGAGAACTGGCGTAACAAGTCGGCAATGATCGAGCTAACCATGGTAATGGGTACGAATACCACCACAATCACCAGCGTCAGAGCTACGGCCGCAAAGCCAATTTCCTTCACCCCATCGAGCGTCGCCTGCCAGCGATTTTTACCCATCTCCAGGTGCCGTTGAATATTTTCCAGTACTACAATCGAGTCATCGACCAGAATACCAATCACCAGCGAAAGGGCCAGCAGGGTCATCAGGTTGAGCGAATAGCCCATGACGTACATGAAAAGAAAGGCCGAAACCAGCGAAGCCGGTACGGAAATCATGACGATAATGGCGTTCCGGATACTGTGCAGGAAGAGCAGCATCACGACCGCCACCAGGACAACGGCCAGAATCAAATCGTGCGTAACGGCCTCCACGGACTCCAGCGTGAACGTGCTGCTGTCATAGGCAATCGTAAAATGTACGTTGTCTTTCGCGTTCTCTTTTTCAATGGTGGCCAGTCGCTCCTGAATCAAACGACTGATTTCCACCGCGTTGGCATCGGATTGTTTCTTGATGAACATCCCAATCCCGTTTTGTCCGTTGAAACGGCTGATGCTTTCCGTATCGGCCAGTCCATCCGTAACCGTAGCCACGTCTTTTACGCGAATCGGACTTCCGTTGGGGGGCGTTGCCACCACCAGATTCCGAATGTCATCCATGGAGGAAAACTTACCGGCCAGCTTCAGCGTAATCTGCTCGGACGAGCTTTTGACTTTCCCCGTCGGGAATTCCATGTTGGCCTGATTGATGGCCTGGGTTATCTGGAGCAGCGAGAGTCCGTAATAGTTGAGTTTATCGTCATTGACGTTCACCCGCACTTCGCGTTTATCGCCCCCTACCATCGTGATTTCAGCGACACCGGGTACCTGTTGCATCAGAGGCAGGTATCGGTCCTCTACCTGCTGGTAGAACACTTCATTAGGCAGACTGGACGTAGCCAGTAACTGCATAATCGGCTGATCGCTGGGTGAGATTTTGGACAGCGAAGGCGTTTCGGCGTCGTCTGGAAGGTCGCTCACCATATTGTTGATCTTCCGCTGGGTTTCATCCAGGGCATTGTCAATGTCCGTACCCGCTTTGAATTCCACAATCACCAGCGAAGCACTTTCCAGCGACTTGGTGGTAATGTTATCGATGTTGTCGAGACCCGATACGGCATCCTCGATTTTCTTACTTACTTCCGATTCTACTTCGGACGGAGCCGCTCCCGGATACACCGTGGTAATGGTTACGACCGGAATGGAAAACTCGGGCATCAGCTCGTAGCTGAGTAGCCGATACGAAGCCAACCCTCCGAGCGTGAGTATCGCAAACAATACGATAATCATGGAAGGCCGCTTGATGATGGTTTCTATAAAATTCATATCCTGTGCTAGTTGTACTGGAAAGGTTTGACGAGTGGTTGGAAGTTGTTAGAATGGTTAAAGAAGGTTTGATTCGTTTAAGAGTATGAGGTCTGGAATCACTTTTCTGTATTGGCTCCGCTGAATGGCTTCTTCTGTTCTCCCAGTCAAACCATTTCAGTTCACCTTCTTTCCAACCCCTTAACTTTTTTCAAACCTTCTTAAACTATTCAAACTACCTATTGAGCAACCACCGGGGTACCGTTCTGGAGGTTGATTTGTCCACTAACGACGACCTGTTCGCCCGCCTGCAAGCCTTTCGTAATCTCGTAGTAATCGTTCGTCGTGGCTCCAATTTGTACGTCACGCAGGATGGCTGTTCCGTTTTCAACCACGTACAATTGCGGCTGTTTGGTCGAACCGATGATCGCCTGACGCGGTACGGACAGACTCTGACCTTTCAGTTCGCTGGTATTGGCAATCGTGCCGTACATACCCGCCCGTAAGGCATGAGCCCCGGAATTGGCTACCGAAATTTCGATGGGATAATTATGAGCTGCATCGCCCTGAGCACCGATTAATGACACGCGGCCTTTGAACTCAGTATCAGGATATACTTCCGTTTTCACGGCGATACTTTGGCCCATCCGGAATTGGTTGATGGCTTTTTCCGGGACCTGTACGACCAGTTTCAGCGTAGAAATATCCGTTACTTTCGCCAATGGCGTACCTGGTGAAACGACTGATCCTTTTTCTACCATTTTGGACGTTACGATACCCGAAAAAGGAGCCGTAACTGTCGTGTTTGCCAGTTGTTTCTGTAACTGCTTTACCTGAGCCTGCGTAGCCCGGATGTTGAGCTGCGTTTTCTCGATGTTGACCGCGGGCGTTGCATCCCCTTTCACCAACGCTTCGTAGCGTTTCAGGTCATTTTTGTATCCTTCAATCTGTACTTCCAAAGCTTCAATCTGGTAGCGAAGCTGATCGTCGTCGAGCTTGGCCACGAGCTTTCCGGCTCCTACGGCCTGTCCTTCCACGATGGGTAACTGGACAATTTCACCCCCGGCTTGCGGACGAATTTCAATTTCCCGATTCGCCTCAAACGAACCTAAAAACTGCGATTCGAGGGATAGGTCGCGTACTTCGGCCTTGGCCGTACGCACGCCCACTTTCAGGTTTGGATTGGGTTTGTATACTTTTTCGGCAACTTTTTCCTTGTTGTCCAGCAGTTTCCAGGCCGTCAGTCCCAGTGTAGACACGAGAGCAATGGCTACAATTATTCGTTTCATAGGAGTGTTTTGATCTATTTAGTGATGAGATTTCCGGTTGCTTTCCGCCAGTCGAGTTCGGCCGTACGGAGTTTGACCAATGAACTCAGGTAGTTATTTTGAGCTTCCCGCAGAGAGTTTTCCGTCTGGATGAGGTTACTTATATCGATGGTACCTTCCTTGAATTGCAGCTGCGTTTGCTCGTATACTTTCTGAGCCAGTCGCACCTGTTCATCGGACGTTTTCAAGTTTTGCTGCTGAACGGTCATCTGTGTACGAGCATTCGAAATGTCCATACTGATGGATTCCTTCGTCTTCTGAAGATCGAGCGATAACTGTTGCCCTTCCAGTTGTTTCTGAGCCAGCTTGTTGCGGCGGGTGAATCCATCGAAAATGCTCCAGTTCACCTGTAAGCCCAGCCAGTACGCGGGAATACCTTTGATGTAGGATTCATTGCCACCAATGGCAAATACGCTGTGATTGGCTACACCGTACGCGGAAACCGTTGGCAGGAATCCCGCTTTGATGTTACGTTGCTCCAGCGTATTAGCCACCTGCTGGCGATCCAGCAACAGTAGTTCGGTACGGTTCAGGCCACTTTCTTCGGCCGTCGGTACGACAATCGCCGTTTCCTCGATTCGTTGTTCGATTTCGATCGTTTCGGTCTGTGGAATACCGGCCAGAAACTTGAGCATATTCAACATGCGAGCGTGATCGGCTTTCAGCGATTCAATCTGCGTTTGCATGGAAACCTTATTCAGCCGCAGCCGATCTACGTCGATGCCCTTGGCCATCTGTTGCTGAAACTGCAAATCCGTGATCTGAATGGAACGGTCCAGGGCCTTGATGTTTCCTTCGAGAAACTGAACCTGTTGGGCAACGGTCTGAGCGTTGAAATACGTAGCTCCGACGTTATAGGCGATGTCTTCTCTGGTCCGGCGAATCTGTAAATCAGCGACTTCCCGACCCACTTTTGCGGCTTTCAGACCAATCATCAGCGAAGGGTTATACAGAATCTGATTGGCTTGTACCGTACTCCCCAGGTTCCAGGGCAGTCCAAACGCCGCCGCCGAATACGATCCTTCCGGTCCGCCAAAAGCCGATAAAGGAATGACCTGAGCCGGAATTTTGAGGTAATACTTATAGTCACCCGCAAAATTCACCTGCGGTAGGGCGGACGAACGGACTTCTTTGATCCGAGCGTCCGTAATCTCGCGTTCGAGCTGAATAGACCGGACGTCCAGATTGTGCGTCAGAGCTCTGTCGGTTAGGTCGGCCAGCGTCAGTTTCTGAGCCCAAACGCCCGAACTGAGCAGGAATAGGCAAACAATCAGGGGAAGGCGTAACATTGTATTATTTGATTAAAATAAATAATTTAAACGTTTGTTTAAATCAGGGTTAAAAGAAAAGCCCCACGTAAACCGGGGCTTGAACAGGGGAAAAAAGACTAATCTATTTCTTGAACAAATACGTACAGAGCATGTCTTTAATGATCCGCTTTTGTTCGCGGGCAAAGGTTAGGAATTCGGATTCGTCGACCTGAAATAAATGCATGTGGAGTTCCCGTCCGACAAAAATCTGCTGAATAAGCCCGAATATTAGCGGTAGCATGTGCTCCGCTGATACATTCGTGACGGTACCCTTTTCTACTTCTTCCTGAAACTGTTGGATGAAACCGCCTTCCAGCAAGTGACAACCGACGCCCGTCTTCTCCGCGAAACTCTTCGGATCCCGACGGCATTCGTTCATCAGGAACATGGACAGATTAGGATTAGCCGCCTGCGTTTCAAACATGTGATCGATCAATCCCATTAACTTTTCTTCCATCGGAATGGGCTTGTCCAGAATTGCCTGAACACTCTGTATCGCCTCTTTCAACAAGGATTCGTACACCAGCCAGAACAGCTTCTCCTTACTTCGAAAATAGTAATTCGTCAAAGCCGTATTGATCTGGGCCGCTTCGGCAATATCCCGAATCGTTGTACCCTCATAACCTTTCTCCAGGAAGATGCGTTGAGCCGCTTCCTTAATCTTTTCCTCGGTATCGTTTTGGTTGGTCGTCATACAGTGATGCAAATAAAAACCAGAAGAATAGCTTCTTCCAAATAAAATTTAAACAATCGTTTAAAATAAACGTTCAATTATAGAATTTGTTTTTAAAGTTCAATTATACAATGTATCGCCAATGATTTTCAGACCGTTAAGCGTTAGGTTGATATCTACTTCTTCAAACAATTCGTGTAAAGGTTTCAGAACAGAGGAAAGACCACCCGTAGCCAGTACCTTACACGGCCCTACTTCGTTCTGGATCTGAAATAATTGTTCCTTCACTAAACCTACGTAACCCCACAGGATTCCGGCCTGAATGGCGTGTACGGTGTTCTTGCCAATGGCTGACGCGGGCATTTCCAGCGGCACTTCCGGCAACTGGGCGGTATTGGCAAAGAGGGATCGCAGGGCCGTTTTGATCCCCGGTACGATATTCACCCCCACAATCCGGGCCTCGCTGACGACGGTAAACGTGAGAGCCGTACCAAAATCCACGACGACACTATTTTGTCGATACGTCTCCCAGGCGTAAACGGCATTACACACCAGATCGGTCCCGATCTCGCGGGGGCTGGCGATGCCCAGGCCGAGCATTGGATAGATTTCGGGACCTACGACAAACGGTTCAAGCAGAAATAATTCCGTGACCAGGCTACGGATCAAACCCGTTTCCCCCGGCACTACACTACTAATACCCACCCGGGTGATGTCACTGATTTTCAGATCATTTTCCAGAAAAAGCGTGCGTACGCGTACCTCATAATCCGCTGAACGTGTGCTATAATGCGTAGGAATGCGAAACTGGCACAGCCAGCTCGAACCCTGATGAATTCCAAAAACAATGTCGGTATTACCGACGTCGATGGCGAGAAACATGCAGTGATCTAAATGTTGAAGCGGTTGCCGGATCGGCAATAACTGAACAAAGCTACAGTCGTTTAGCGACATTTCGTCGATTCCCGAACCTTTGCGATTGCTGTACCTGAAGCCTCGCCTTATCTTGCGTATATTCTTTCTCTAAACCCAGCATTTGTATGCGTATCCGGTTTCTTTTTTCCCTGTTACTCACGAGCGGTACATTAGCTGCTCAAACCCCCACCGAATCCATTCAGCTCAATCAGGTTGGTTTTTATCCGAACGCACCGAAACAGGCCATTGTACCCGAAATCGGTCGGACCTTTGCAGTGGTAGCCGGACGGGATACCGTATTCAGGGGTACGCTGAGCGAAGTACGAACCAATTCGTACGCCTCCCGGCAGACCCGCGTAGCTGATTTTACGGCTTTTCAAAAACCCGGTACCTATCAGCTAGTCATCCCGGAAATCGGCACTTCGTATCCGTTCAAAATCCAGAATAATATTCACCGAAGCGTCGCTCAGGCCAGTATCAAGATGTTTTACTACAACCGGGTTTCGGAACCGCTACCAAAAGCCTACGCGGGCAAATGGACCCGCCCCGTGGGCCATTCGGATACGAAGGTGGTGGTACACCCTTCGGCGGCCTCGAAGGAGCGTCCGGCGGGGACCATACTGTCTTCGCCAGGCGGCTGGTACGATGCGGGTGACTACAACAAGTACATTGTCAACTCGGGTATTACGGTTGGAACGTTGCTTTCGCTGTACGAAGATCACCCTGCCTTTGTTCAGAAACTTTCGCTGGACATTCCTGAGAAAACGAATGCTCTTCCGGATCTGCTGGATGAAGTACTCGTCAATCTTCGCTGGATGCTCACCATGCAGGACCCCAACGACGGCGGCGTGTATCATAAGCTCACCAACGCCAAATTCGATGGGATGATTATGCCGCAGAATGCTCATACCGTACGGTACGTCGTTCAGAAAAGTACCGCCGCCACGCTCGATTTTGCGGCAGTGATGGCTCAGGCAGCACGGGTGTTCAAGCCTTTCTCCAAAGCCTTGCCGGGTCTGTCGGACTCCTGCCGGGTCATGGCGGTACAGGCCTGGAACTGGGCCAAGGAAAACCCCAAAGTTTTGTACGATCAGGATGCCATTAACAAGGCCTTCGACCCCGACATCAGCACAGGCACGTACGGCGACCGCGACGTGAGCGATGAGTGGATCTGGGCCGCCGCCGAGTTGTATGCCCTGACGAAAGATAAACAGTACCGGCTGGCCTGGCTACCCGACCCGAAAGCTCCCCTGCCCTCCTGGAATCAGGTTCGGACGCTGGGTTACTACACCCTCACCCGCTTGCAAAAGCAATTACCCGAAGCAGCTCAGGGCGAAGTGGCGGGTCTGCGGGCTTTGTTACTGAAGGAAGCTGATGCGTTGGTGGCTGACTATGCGGCCAGTGCTAACGCCACCGTAATGGGTCAGACAGCGAAAGATTTCATCTGGGGAAGCAGTTCGGTTGCGGCGAATCAGGGGATTGCTTTATTGCACGCGTACCGACTGAGTCCACGGAAAGAGTATTTAGCGGGAGCCTTGTCGAATCTGAATTATTTACTCGGACAAAATGCGACGGGCTACTGCCTCCTGACGGGATTTGGCAGTAAGCGGGTGATGCATCCCCACCATCGCCTGTCGGAAGCGGATGGCGTCGTAGACCCCGTACCCGGTATGATTTCGGGCGGCCCCAATCCGGGGCAGCAGGATAAGTGTACAACGTATCCTTCAAAGTTACCCGATGTTTCGTTTACGGATGATGTCTGCTCGTACGCTTCCAATGAAATTGCGATCAACTGGAATGCTCCGCTGGTGTATCTGGCGATAGCGTTGGAGGCGTTGCAGGGGAAGTTTTAACGCTTAGAGCGATTGGGCGACCATCGTCATTTGTGATCGTTTTTGAAGGGTTAGGGGTACGCGTCGAAGACGCTTGACCATACCATCCCGATCATTCCAAGACGGTTTTAAATCGGGGCTTATTCCACGTATTGCATACGGGGCTATTGTTATTAAACCCCTCCGGGGTTGTTCGTAATTTGATAGATACAAAACGGCCCGGATGTGTTCAAACATCCGAGCCGTTTTGCGTTTAATAATTCAGTAGGCTCACCCCGATTATAATCATCATGCCACCCTACTCGTTCCACAACGGCAGCAAACCCAGCCGAGCTATTTTAATTTCCAAATCCAATCCGACGGCGACCCAAAGGAGTATTCGCCTCTTCCCGCAGTTCGGCCAGTTCTTTTTCGAAACCGCCCGACAGAATGGGGAAACGAAGCCAGGTACGGGGATCAAGGTTCCGATCGTCGATGTGGAAGCTGGGAGCATATCGTTCGCGTTTCCACTGATTCCGACTCCAGAGACGGAAGAACCGTTCCGTCCAGGCAACCAGCTCTTCCCGCGTATAGATGCCTTCGAAATCCAGTTCCAGCTTTTTCAAAACTTCCTTCGGCGGCTGTTTATCACGGAAGCCGTAGGTTTCAATCGCATTGAGCACTTCGTAGGGCATCAAATCGGCTTCATCCGTTTGCTTCCGATCTGCGGGGCGTAACTCGGCCGTGGGTTGCAGGTTGTTCATGGCATTCAGGCCTTTCACTTTCAGGGTACCCCCCAGCCCTACTTCTTCCAGCCACAGGAGCCATTTCCGAAGAAACGTTTTATCGATACCTGCCAGCGGTGAGATACTGCCCGCCGTGTCGCCATCCATGGTTGCATACCCTACGGACGCTTCCGAACGATTGGAGGTAGACAGTAACAAGCAGTTGTAAATATTAGTCAGCAACCAGGCACTCGGAGCCCGTACCCGAGCCTGTATGTTTTGCAAGGCAATGTCATCGGTATCCCAGCTCAGTTTACGATCCAGTCCCGACTCGATGAGTTCTTTGTAGGTTTCAACGAGGCCATTGATGTTGACGTCGTAGAAACGGGCGTTCAGATCCTCGGCCAGTGAGGTTGCCGAAAACTTCGTCTCTGCCGAAGAATTTTCCGTTCCCTGCCAGATGCAGTACAGCAGTTCATGCACGATTTCCTTGGTCGAAGTCGCCTGCTGAATTTTTTCAATATAGCTGAGTCGTTGTTTGAATCGTTCGATTCCAATACTTTCTATGCCCAGTTCTACCATCAGATAGACCAGAGCGGCACAGGCCGACGAGTCAGCACCCCCCGAGAGCGATACGACAAAGCCCTGCGAACGACTTTTCCGCAGGTAGTCAAACAAGGCCAGTGATACGGCCCGGGCAAATTCCTCTTCTTTTTGGTAACCTTTGGCTTCCCAGTCTTCCAATACGTACTGGTTGCGGGCCGGACGAATTTCGGGCCACTGGAAAGGTACGGAAACCGTCAATGCCTCGGCAGTTTTACTGAATACCGCCCGGTTCTGCGTTTGCTCCAGGCGACCTTTTTCCAGATCGACCGTTGCCGTGACCATGTAATGATCGGTATAGCTGAAACGCGTACCCGAAGCCAGCATCTCTCCCGACTGGGCAATCATGGCATCGCGTCGTAGATGGCCCGGCCCGCTTCGTTGCCCAACAGGTTCGAATACACGTACACGCAGCCGAAAGAGCGACTCCCATCCTGGACAAATCGTTCGCGGGTCTGGCTTTTGAAAAAGCTAAAGTGGCTGGCCGAAGGATTCAGAATAATATCTACCCCACGAGCGTATAACTCGCGACCGGGACGGTTGGCAATCCAGGCGTCTTCGCAGATTTCAAAACCGATCTTGGCTCCCGCTACTTCGAAGAGCAGATCGCCCGCCGGATAGTCAATGCCGTTGATTTTTACGTTGGTTCGATCCCCGGCTGACCACGCGTGAAACCAGCGGGTTTCGTAATGGATTCCGTTATTAGCCAGATTTTTCTTCAGTGCAAAGCCCCGAATCTGTCGATTAACGATGAAACAGGAAGCGTTGTACAGCTTATTGTTCAGCATTAAAGGCAAACCTACGGAGACGGCCAGATCGGAAGTATACGGAACAATCTCCTGCAACTGACTCAGGGCCGTTTCCGCTACGTAAGGTGCGTAGAACATATCTTCGCAACCGTATCCACTCAAGCTTAGTTCGGGTAAACATAACAGCGTAACCTCCTGATTACGGGCTTCCTCAATACAGGAAAGAATATTTTGAAGATTGCCATTCCAGTCCAGCGGAATGGTATTCACTACGCTGCGGCTAATTTAATGAGCTTCATACCCAGTCAATTTCGATAGAAAAAACCGTTCGCACCATCCGGTACGAACGGCTAGAGAAGTAACCATTCCGTTTACTAAAAGATTACACCAGGCCGCAAATCGACCGTACTAGTTGAGAGTAGCCGCCAATTTGTCGAGTTGGTCCGAGCCAATGTAATCGAGTCCGATTTTCTGAAGGGTCTGGTAGGCCAGAGCCGTGTTCGGAGTTCCCCATACGCGGGTTTTCTGCCCATTGGCGTGAGCCTGAGCAACGAAAGCCTTCAACTTCGTTTCAACATCCGTCGAAAGCGGCGTAGCCCCATCCCAGGCCTGCGTGCTAAATTCTTTAAAATCGGCACTAATCAAGGGTACGCGTGCCTTCACATCAGCTCCATAGTTCTGAGACCGACGTCCATCGAAACTAATAATCTCATCGTAGTTTTTGAATTCTTCGGGCCGAGGCATACTACCGCTCACGACAAAGCGAACCTGTTTGAGTTCAAATTGATGCGATTTAAGCAAATGTTCCAGCAAGGGTAATGCTTCCGCATCCTTCAGATCAACCATCAATTGTAAGGGATGATGGCCCGGATACGGATAACCTTCGTGTTGCCGTACTAATTTGAGCAAGGGCGTCAGATACAGTTGCCGAAAGGTACGCTCGGGCTTGATTTCGCTGCGTTCGTGAGCAACCATCAATTCCCCGTTTTGCACGTACACGTCTGCTTCGATGGAGCCAAAGCCCAAAGCATAGGCGTTTTCGAGGGGTTTACTTTGTTCGTAATCGTTGTGCGAATGGGCGGATGGCCGATATTTGAAGTTCGTTTGGGACAGACCCGCTTGGATCGTTCCCAGCAAAAGACAGGCGGTAAATAGGCGTTTCATTGCACGGATAATTTTTTGAAGAAGAGCTTTTTCGTTCAAATATGGCTTTTAATCATTAGGTGTAAGCGGTGTTAAGGGCAAAAATTTACATGCTGGTAGTCGCATGTGATGCTCCAAGCCGATCTATCAGCTTTGCAATCCTATGATTTCCTAAGCAGTACCGTTTCATGGGTACAAAGCGTTCAGGAAAGATCTTTTAATGTATCAAAAGGATTCATTCGTTACGTATTCTTCGCTTTACTGCGGATAAATACTGCCGCTTTCCATTCCCGTAAGAATAAAAAACGCGACTCAGTACTGCTGAGTCGCGTTTTTATCTATTCGTAGCCTTTCCCTACCAGCTCTACTTCCGTACCTACGGAGCTTAGAAACTCCTGATGCGTCATGGGCTGACTGAACATGGGGAAATCCTTCGTCAGGGCGTTGTCGTGTTCCTCCTGACTTAGTGTTGCACAACAATTGGTCAGAGTCATGACGTAATAACCTTTTTCGTAGGCCGTCCGCATGGTCGATTCCACGCAGCAATTGGTGAGAAAACCCGCCAGAGCGATGTTCTGTAATCCTCGGCTTCGCAGGATAAAATCGAGGTTCGTACTGGCAAAACCACACAATCCCCGTTTGCCTTCGATGATAATATCTTCGGGATGCGGATGCAGATCCGAAATAATTTCAGCACCCCAGGTTCCTTTCTTGAAAGCTCCGGCGTCTTTCACCCCTTTCAGAATTCCGTACGGCGTCGGATTCAATTCATGGTAATCTTCCGTGAAAGAAATCGGTACGTGTACAATCTGTACACCCGCTTCCCGAGCCTGACGAACCAGTTCGATGGTATGCGGGAGCATCTGGGTCGAATCCATAACGGCCTTTACGCCGTCGTGCAAAACACCTCCTTCCGTCGTAAAATCATTCTGAAACTCAATCAGGACGAGAGCCGTCCGGTCTGCTGAAAGTTGCATGGCTGTACGAGGTTTAATTTTGAATAAATGAGCGATATTTATTACAAAAGAGCTGCTCCGAAAACGCCCGCACTATCGCCTAACACGTTTTTCACTACTAACACGTCAGGCTTAGGCGTAAAGATGTGCTTTTGAGCCCGCTGTACGCCTTCGGTATACAGCAGATCAATGTTAGAGACGCCACCCCCAATTACAATCACGTCCGGATCAAGCAAATTGGTAATGATCGACAACGCCTTACCAAACTGATTCAGCATACGTTCAACGGTAGCCGTTGCGGCCGGATCCGTACCGGCCTGATGGCGGGCCAAAATGTCAGGCATACTACGTTTTTCACCAGCTTCCTGGGTGTAAAAACGTTGAAGCGAAGGTCCTGATAATACGGTTTCGACGCAACCTACATTTCCGCAGTAGCAGGGTCCACCGGATTCATCCAGAAAGATATGCCCCCATTCACCGCCAATTCCCTGACGACCGCCCCATACTTTTCCGTTGATTACTACGCCCCCACCGACGCCCGTACCCATGATGATACCGAATACAACCTGAGCCTTCGGATGTACTTCGGGTGCAGCACCCAAAAGGGCCTCGGCTAAAGCAAAACAGTTGGCATCATTGGCAATCAGACAAGGTACGCCCAGCCGTGCTTCCAGATCTTTCTGCATGGGCTGATCATTCATTACTACGGTATTACAACCCCGCATCGTTTGCGTAACCGGATCGAGCGTACCGGGGGTAGCAAATCCGATTTTCTCCGGCCGCTCTCCCAACTCTTCAATAACCTGAGTAACCAGTTTTTCTATCTGGTTAAGAATATGTTCGTACCCCTGATCGGCTTCGGTGGGAATCCGGCGGCGAACCCGGACCTCTTTGATGTTATCGGCGTTCAATACGGCACACTCAATTTTAGTGCCTCCCAAATCTATACCCCAAAGATGATTCACTACTTGAAATGTTTAGTTAAGCAGAGGCGAATAAAAGGGCTTTTGCCCGTGTCGGCAAATTTACCAGCACTTAATCGAGTACCAGCAAAAAAAACCTCTGGCAGAATCGTTTATGCACGGTTCTGCCAGAGGGGAGTATACGAATACGCTTAAAATTCTAGTTTGCTACCACACAGTCAACGATTCTTAGTGAATCTGACTGAACGAAAAGACGGTCAACAATAAACCTAAAAAAAGAACTGCTGCAATGAGATAGTCCGTTGGACTAATGGATTTGGAGGAAACAGGTGATTTCATAATTGGGTATCGTTATTTTAAGGCTGAAGAGCTTTAGGTCACTCAAGGATTACTATTGCAAAAGTACAATTTAAAAATTTACATTTCAAAGTCGCCCGCCGCTCTGTAGGTACCGATACTAACGTAATTTTTCGCTAAAGTGTTTTCAGCTTCTTGTTATCCTATTCCGTTTTCAAGGCGTTATACCGGCAAAAATACTCATACAAGGTAACTTTACTAGTTAAAAATACTTACTTATTTCTTTGCAATGGAGCTTACGCTTTTCAAGACTTCTCCATTTATTAACAAAAAAATATTTTCAATACCTTGGTAAACAGTAGGCTTTTGCGGGTGTGCTTAAGTAAAGCTTTACGCAATTAGCTGAATGGGTAGTGAAGCGTACCGGAAAAATTTTCAGAAAGGATCGTTCCCAAAGCCTGGAAAAAAACAAAACAGACGGCACATATAGGCCGTCTGTAAATAGGTTTATTGATGCGACTTGTTCGAGGTAAAGCAGGATAAGCAATTAATATGCAATTTTAACTTATTTTTATACTAGTCATCTTGCCTTTTTTTCACTACAATTGATACGATATTGCCTTTGCCTGTCAATATGACATTTTATTCGATTGGGAATGAACTTTGCTACGTTGCTAACTGATTCACCATCATTCCAACTTATTACAAACCAATGGATACAACCACTTTTCATGAAAAGGGGAATATTTCGATTCACACGGAGAATATTTTCCCCATCATTAAGAAATTTCTGTATTCCGACCATGAGATTTTTCTTCGCGAACTAGTATCCAACGCCGTTGATGCCACGCAGAAAATCAAGCGATTAGCGTCTTTGGGCGAATATGGCGGAGAGTTAGGGGATTTGACGATTAAAGTTTCCGTCGATAAAGAGGCCAGGACCATTACCATTAGCGATAAAGGTTTGGGCATGACTGCCGACGAAATCAAAAAGTATATCAATCAGATTGCTTTTTCCGGTGCTCTGGAATTCGTAGAAAAATACAAAGATCAGGGTGTAGAGCGGGGAGCGATTATTGGTCAGTTTGGACTGGGCTTCTACTCGGCTTTTATGGTGGCCTCGCAGGTAGAAATCGTTACCAAGTCGTATCAGGATGCTCCGGCAGCCCGCTGGATTTGCGACGGTTCCACGGAATTTGAGATTTCGGCGGCTGACAAAACCGAACGTGGTACGGACATCATTCTGCACGTAGCTCCGGATTCAGAAGAATTTCTGGAACAGTATCGTCTGAATACGATTCTGGAGAAATACGGCAAATTCCTACCCATCCCCGTCGAATTCGACGGTAAGGTGATCAACGAAACCGAACCTATCTGGACGAAAAATCCGAACGACCTGACGGATGAGGACTACCTGAAGTTCTACGAAACTTTGTACCCGTTCTCGGAAAAGCCGCTGTTCTGGATTCACCTCAATGTAGATTATCCCTTCAACCTGACGGGTATTCTCTACTTCCCCAAAATCAAGAACGAACTGCAACTGAGCCGTGAGAAGATTCAGTTGTACAGCCGTCAGGTCTTCATTACGGATGAAGTGAAAGACGTCGTCCCCGATTTCCTGATGCTGCTGCACGGGGTGATCGACTCACCGGATATTCCGCTGAACGTAAGTCGTAGCTTCCTGCAGGCCGATGCGAACGTGAAGAAAATTAACGGGTACATCACCCGTAAAGTAGCGGATAAGCTGAACGAACTGTTCAAGAATGACCGTCCGGGTTACGAAGAAAAGTTCAGCGATATCGGCCTCTTCATCAAGTACGGGATGGTGTCGGACGATAAGTTTTACGACAAAGCCAAGGATTTCGTCCTGCTGCAAAGTGCGGATGAGAAGTACTATACGCTGGAAGAGTACAAAGCCAAAACCGAAGCGACGCAGAAAGATAAAGACGATTCGCTGGTATGGCTTTACACCACCGATGCTGGTAAACAGGATGCGTATATTCAAACGGCTCTGACCCGGGGCTATGATGTCCTGAAACTGGAAGGTGCGATTGACCCGCACTTCATCGGCAAGATGGAGCAGAAACTGGAGAAAACGTCCTTTAAACGCGTGGATGCCGACAGTCTGGATCGCCTAATCGACAAAGGCGTTACGGTTGAAAGCGTACTGAGTGAAGACGAGAAAACGTCCCTGAAATCCCTGTTTGAAGGCGTAGCCGGAGCGGGGTATTCAGTAGATGTACAACCGCTAAGTTCGGACGAGCTTCCGGTAGTATTAACCCAGAATGAGTTCATGCGTCGGATGAATGATATGTCTAAAATGGGCGGTCAGCCGGCCTTCTTTGGTTCGATGCCCATGACGTACAATCTGATCATCAACGCGAACCACCCGGCCATTTTACGTGTAAAAGATGCCGCGGATTCGAATCTGGCCAAGCAACTCATTGATCTGGCCCTGTTGTCACAAGGGTTATTGAGTGGCCCAAGCCTGACGGAGTTCATCAAACGGACGGTAGCAGGTGTATAGTTGATAGCTTACCAATAATAAAAAGGCCCGTTTTGAAGAGAACGGGCCTTTTTTATTTAAACGATACGCCTTTTCACAAGAGTTCATTGAGTAGCAATCAGATCTATACTGCTTTAGCTCCAGATCTAGTTTTTATTATTTATTTCAATCCTTGCAACGCCATTTTGGGGCTCTATTGCGGTTCGGGATGTACCTTGTCTTCCGGCGGCATTCATCTGCTCTTCCGTGCGTTTTACGCCATCCAGATAAAACTCCACCCGTTCTCCCGGTTTCAGGGAAACCGCTGCACTTGCCCCACGCGGACTTAGGTAATACACGACTTCATAAGGATTTTCCTCATAGCTCGTTTGCCGAACCCGCACAATGGATCGATTCGGCGAGGCGTTTGTTAAGGCTCTGTACGTATCCCTGGCATTTGTAGCAGCGATCCTGATTTTCCGGGTATCGGTCAGCTCAAAATCATCGTGTACCGTCAGTTCAATTTTGCCGTCTTTTACTTCTTTTCCTTCAAATTTGATGGTTTTACCTTTGGGCGTCAATGCCGCCGTCCGCAGTTTTTCCGGATCAATCCGCTCGAGTATGGAGGCATCATACCGTTTTCCATTGATAAAGACAATCGGATTTTTTCCCAGCTGATACCCGTCAGTAAGGGTCCGAGGCGGCAACTGTATAGGCCGTTCCTTTTTAATCTTTCGTTGCCGGGAAAGCGGTTTTCCCGGGGCAACCGGAGCCAACTTCACGGAACCCGTGGCCTGAGCAGAGGCAACCGGAAGGCTCGTCCGTTCAGATCCAACCGGGTCTGGTCTTACTTCCTGAGCAGGTATGCGTTGAGCAAATAGAACAACAGAAACAGCCATGAGTGGCAGCACGAGTACAAAGAGGATTTTTTTCATCGCAGCAGAAGAGGGAGTGAACAACATTTTGATTCGACTTTTAATGGGTTGTCGGGCAAACGTGTGCCTGAGGCTCTTTACGCCAGGTATGGCTAATTTCAATAAAAGCTGAGCGTAAGGTTTTGCACCGTAACGCGTGGCGAGTTCGGCGTCTACCTCGTACTCGTGCGTTTGTACCAGAGATTTTTTCAGCCAGTACAGGGCGGGATTAAACCACCAGACGCACCCAAGTAATTCAACGAGTAAAAGATCCAGTGAATGCAGCCGCCGATAATGCACGTACTCGTGAATTAGAACCATTTCGCGTTCCGAATCCGTAAGGTCCGCTTCATTCAGGAATACCCACCGGAAAAAAGAAGCCGTGGTTTGCTCCGTAGGTATAATCCGTAAGCAATGCCAGGTGGTCCGGGGCTTTCGCTGAATCTGATGAATAATGACGAATACTCGGGCGATTAACAGTAAACTGAGCGTACCAGCCACGCCCGCATATACGCTAAAGCCGATGAAGTTCCAGTCGATGGCCGATGTCTCCGTGTTCGGCTTAGACTCGGCTATCGGTTGGGCTCCTGGCTCTGATGGGCTGACGACGGGTGTCGTTTCCCAGATGGATTCTTCCCGTACTACTTCAGCCGGCAAGATCGGCAGCACGGGAATGAGCAAACTACACACCAGCGTTCCCAACAGGTAAAACCGCTTGAGCGTGTGAAAGGTCAGCTTGCGAAGACCGAACCAGTAGACGGCGTAGAAGCTGGATAAAATGAGCGAAGCATGCAGGAGGTAAGTCATCTTGAGGAATCAACGTAGGTGGGTTAATACTTCAGTGGAGTAGAATCGTAGCCATCCCTGGCCTGCCGGAGAACACCGGACTTTATGGACAGATGGCCAGGCAATAGAAACCCGTCGGTTTCCCTGCCTCTCCCCTGGCGAACAGGTCTTGAAACTCCTGCTCAGTTGGCAGGCGATACGTGATGGGCAGATAATGATTTTTTGAAACGTTTGTCTTCCACGTACAGTACTGCATGGCCTGATCCCAGCTTACGCCCGTAACGCCCTGGTCTTTGGAACGGCGGTTTTTCTGATACGCTTCACGCCAATCATTCGGAAATAGCGTTGCGAATTTTTGCCTGGAAAGTGAAGGGTTACGACGCATGTCCGACAGGAAGGCCTCGTAGTCTACGTAGGTGACCCGATGAATCGACCCCTGGCTTGTCTGAACCATCGTTGCAGGTGGGAACGTGCGAGGCGGAGCAAACAGGATTACTGCTCCAGCCATCAGGGGTATGAGTACCCCAAAAAGTAGTTTTTTCATAGAAATCGAGGATGGGGTAAAGAGGAAATGGATGCGATTTTTGATGGATTGCCGGGCAAAGGGAGTCGTGATACCGACCGATTGCGGTACAGCCAGTTTCAGAATTAACTGAGCGTACGCTTTGGTACTGTACTGCTGAACGACTTCGGCATCCACCTCGTATTCATGGAGCTGAGTCAGCGATTTTTGTAACCAATAGCTAACCGGATGAAACCACCAGATGCAGCGGAAGATCTCGACTACCATCACATCTATGGAATGTCCCCGACGAAAATGGCTGTACTCATGAGCCCGTACCATCTGCCTTTCCTTCGGATTCAATGCTTTATCGTTCAGAAAAACCCAGTGGAAGAAGGAAGCCGTGGCGTGTTCCGTAGAAATGAGGTGCAAGCCCCGCCAGCGTTCAACCCTGGATCGACGGATTTGTAGCCCTAGCAGGATCAGCTTCCTTAACAATCGCCCGAGCAGTACGACCACAACTGACCCATATACCCACTGCGTAAGAGCAACAAAATTCAACGGGTCATTTTTCCCGGAAACTGATGTGCTTGAACGATGAGCCGTAACTGACTTCGCTAAAACTTCCGTAGGCTCGCGTTGCTGTTTGGTCCAGTCAGCGGGTTGGAGCGGTACGAGGGGAATCAGAATGCTCAACACAAGGCTCGCCAGCAAATACGCCCGATTGAGCGTATGAAAGGTCAGTTTCTGAAGAACCAAACGATAGACAACGTAAAAAACTGCCAGTATCAGCGATGAATGCAGCAGATACATCATTGCTCGTCAATGAATTTACGTAATTCATCCAATTGCTCCGACGTGATCTGTTCTTCCCTGGCCATGAAAGAAAGTAAGCTCGTGGTAGAACCATCGAAGTAATCGCTGAGCAATTTGCGAAACCCACTTTTCCGGTAATCTTCCTTGGGAATTTTGGCGAAGTATTCGTACGTACGACCGTAGGCCTTGTACCCCAGAAAACCTTTCGATTCCAGTATTCGCACGACGGATAAGATGGTATTATAAGGTGGTTTGCCCGGCATCCGCTCTACCAAGTCTTTGATGAAGAAAGGCGTATCCAACTCCCAGATGGCCTGCATGACACGTTCTTCAGTGCGGGTAAGTTCTTCCATGGGCTTTTATTTTTTTAACTCAGTCAAAGGTTTAACTTATTTTTCAATTATACAACTGAATTTACAGTTTTATAACTAATCTTTTAATTATTAAAGTTTGGATACAAAAAATGGTCGGCCCGATAGCCGACCATTTTTTGTATCCGTTGGAAAATCTATTGTTTCGCTGCGGGTTCCCAGACGTTATCCTTACGGTTTACGTCCGGAATCATTAGACCGCTAAGGGTAATTTTCTTGATGGGTTTACCGAATTTCTTATCTACTTCAAAAGTCTTCGCTCCATCTTTCCAGTACCGGGCCGTTTCGTTGATCTCCTCGGTCGAATCATCGTTGAACAATACGATCAGCCGAATCGGTACGGGCAATGAACCTTTACGGGTTACGACAATCTTTGTCTTTCCTTTCTTGTCACTGACATCGGTCAGAGCCAGATCGGGATAGCCTTTTTCAAAGAACCAGGGCTTCCAGTACCACGACAAATCTTCTTTCAGGTAATCATTAAATGAGAAGAAGAAGTCGTACGGCATGGGGTGCTTTCCATTCCAGCGAGCCATGTACTCCTGCAGGGTCGCTTTAAATTTATCATGACCCAGCATATCCCGCAGGAAGGTATACGCCTGCGAAGGCCTCATATAGGTAGCGAACGTATACGCCGATCCGTTGAGCAGGTTGGTCGGTACCATCATGGGTTGCTCCTGCTCTTTTCCAGCAAACTGGTCAAAGTAAGCGGCGTTGGTTTGCTGCGGCATGAACTTCTTGGGCATGCCCGCGATGTCGAATTCCAGCCAGTTCGGCAGGGTTTGAGCCCAGCCTTCGTCCATCCAGGCGTACTTACGTTCGTTGATTCCCATGTAAAAGGGGAAGTACGTGTGAGCGATTTCGTGGGCCGTCACTTCGGCCGCAAAAGCCGGAGGATACGAACCATCGTTTACGAACATCGGGAATTCCATCCCACCCGACCCGTTGAATACGGTTTCATTGGGATAAGGGAAGGGTACGCCAGGCAGGTAGGTCGAGAAGTACTCCACGCACTGCTTGGCATACCGGCATACGTCGTAAAAATCTTTGCTGGAAGGGTGATATACCGCGGCAACGCCCGTCCGACGGCCCGTTTTTGGATCGGCTACGGCACTGGCTGCATCCCAGAGATAGGTATCCGAAGCGGCGAATACGAAGTCAGGTACGTGCTCGGCCTTGAAGTGGTAGGTGTGCGTGCCCGTTTTGGCCAGGGTAATTCCACCTTTTTCGCGATCCGTGGACGAAACGATTTTCACGACTTCGCTGGATGTACGCGAGTTTTTGTACCGATTCAGATATTCCGTAGCAAGAATCTTATCCGGATTTTGCCACTCCCCCGTTGCCCAAACCAGGTGACTGGCCGGAACCGTGATGTTGACATCATAGGTATTAAAGTCGTTGTAGAATTCCTTCTGACCCGTATAATCCTGGCGATCCCAGCCATCGATGTCGTCGTAAACGGCGATCTGCGGATACCAGTAGGCCACCATGTACGAAGTATTGAAATAGATTCCTTCGCGGATGTGCGTTTTGGCGGGAATCAGATAATTCCACTTCACATCCAGAGTAAGTTTTTCACCAGGAGCCAGACCTCCCCGAACGCTCACGAACATATTGGTACCGTTCCGCTGAATTTTGGCTTCCGTACCATTGATGCTGATGCTTTCTACATCAACGCCGCTTTCATTAATATCCGAAGGGTCGATTTCACGTTCATCGCGGTTGGCGTCTTTCTTAAAAATGTCCGGATACAGCCGAACCACGAGATTTTGCAGACGGGTCGTACTGTTGTTGGTATAAACAACCTGTTCCGTACCGCTCAGTCGACGCGTCGCCGGATTCAGGTCTACCTGAATTTTATAGTCTGAATGATTTTGCCAGTATTTCGCACCCGGCTTGCCATCCGTGCTCCGCGTGCCGTTTTCGTAGGCTTTCTGAATTTCCAGGGGTACGGGCAGGTTCTGCACTTCCTGGCTCAAAGCAGCAAAAGAGGTCAGGAAGGCCGCCGCCAGCAAACCAGATTTTTTACTCGTGAGAAACATGATGAAGGAATGATTTAATGTGAAAATCTGGTCTAATGTACGGAAGAGTTTTCAGTTTACCGTTGGGGGTTTTGAGTTTTGGGTTTGGTGTTGAAACCTCATTCGCACCCCGCATTTCATGCAGAGCTATTCTTAATGAATCCCTCCGGAGTTGGAATCTACGGTAAAAGAGGCGGCTGGTATTCCCCGCATTGCATACGAGGCTATGGATATTGAACCCCTCCGGGGTTGAGATACAGGCTTGAAATGGAAATGAGCAATTTCGCCAAACAAAAACGGCCTGATCAGGGATCAGGCCGTTTTCCGAAACTTGTTCACTAAAACTTAAATGAGATACTACCCGTAACGCTTCTCGGACGCTGGGGATTCATGGTGGTATATCCCGTCCAGTATTGCTGATTAGTCAGGTTATCCACTTTGAAACCTAAGCGGAATTTAGAGTACTCGTAGAAAGCCGTGGCGTTCAGTACCGTATAAGCAGGCAGGATGAATTCACCCATCGCCACACTGTTTACGATTTTATTATCACTGGCGTAATTGCCACCGAAACCAAATCCAAGACCCTGAGCGGCTCCTTTGGAAATTTTATAGCTCAACCAGAGGTTAGCCGAGTAAGGTGACATGGCCGTGGCCGGACGACGACCTTCCACATCGCTGGCTGATTTCGTATACTTTGAATCATTGTAAGCAAAACCAGCGACTACGTTCAATCCCTGGAAAGGATTCGCAATCAGTTCCGCTTCCAGTCCCTGACTGCGTTGTGTACCATCCTGGATAGAGAAATTAGGCGTAGTGGGGTTAGGCCGCACCAGGTTTTCAACCGTAATGTAGTAGTAACTCAGGGTACCGTTCAGTCGACCGCCAAACGCATCGAGTTTAATTCCTCCTTCGGCCTGACTGGCGTATTCAGGTTTAAATGATTTTCCTTCAAAATCGGTACCCGTTTTGTTCGCGAATCCACTTTGATAGTTCGCAAAAACGGAGAAGCGATCCTTGAAAGGCTGATAGACCAAGCCAAACTTGGGCGACAGGGCCGTTTGTTCGTAGGCACCGTTGTACGTTCCCGTCGATTGATCAAAATCTCCTTTGTTGTTAAAGTGATCAACCCGCAGAGCCAGCATCACCATCAGTCGATCCGTAATATTCACAACGTCAGAAGCATAGGCACTATAGGTCTGCGTGATGTATCGATACGGGAATTCTGAATAATTCTTGCGGGCATACAAAGCCTCCAGCCTGGTTTTATTGAACTGGCTGTACTGGGGAATCGTACCGTTTTTACGCGTTGTATCAAACTCGGTATAATAGAAGAGCTGGTTGGAGTTCTGGGTGAAATAATCCAGACCACCCACAAAGCGGTTTCTGACGTTACCGATTCTGAAATCGCCAATGAAATTCTGCTGAATTTCCGCTACCTGTGCGACGCTATTGGCCGTTGACTGATCCGCCCGAACCAGATAATCGGCACCCTGAAGCGTAGGATTATTCAAGGCTACGGCATTTGGCAGCACGTAGTAATAAGGGTTATGCCCGTTAGAGAAACTACGCGTACTGGTGAAGAACGTCTGAGAAGTCCATTGATCCGAAAGTTTGTAATTCATCTGAGCGAAGAAATTACTGTTTCGGGACGTTTGCGTCAAATCGTTGCTGGAGTAAGACCGATTGTAATCAATTCCTAACTGATCAGCCCGCGAAGCACCTAACTGAGATACGGGGAAATAGAAGAAGATGAAGGGCTTCGACGTACCCTCGCCGCTGGAAATCTCGGCGTCGAACGTAAATGATAGTCGATCATTCACCTGATACGACAGACTCGGAGCTACGACGATGTTGCGGGAAAAACCATTATCCTGAAACGATCCCTCGTAATTATAAGCGGTATTGAGACGGAAAAGTACTTTCTTGTCCGCATCGAGTGGCGTATTAACGTCCGCACTGATCCGGTTGAAGCGATAACTACCCGTGGAATACGTAATCTCACCGCCAAACTTGTCATACGGTTTTTTAGTAACCCGATTGATCAATCCGCCGTACGAAGTGAGCGTACTCCCAAAAAGCGTAGCAGAAGGACCTTTGATTACTTCAATGCTCTCCAGGTTGGCAGCATCAATGCGAGAAGTGATATTTCCGGCTACGCCGTTTCGCAGTTGGCTTTGTACCACAAATCCACGCAGGTTGTAATACGATCCGCCATCCCCTCCGCGGCCCGTAGCATCCCACATTTTCTGTAAACCCGGAGCATTTCTGGTGGCATCATCGACTGAAAACACCAATTGTTCAGCCAGCAATTCCTTGGAAATCGTGGAATACACCTGCGGGTTTTCCATTTTGCTCAACGGTAACTTAGCTACAAAGTCGCTTTCGCGTTTCGCAAATCGGTTGGCGTTACCTGAAACCACTACTTCCTTTAGCTGATTCAGCGTTTCGCGTAACGTAAACGAAGCCGTGGTCGTTTGATTTTCAGAAACCTGTACCTCGGCTTCCTGTGTTTGAAGTCCAATAAAACTGGCTACTAAGGTATACGTACCCACTTTTACTTTTTGAAGCGTATACTGACCATTTTCGTCCGTTACGGCTCCAACCTGGCGGCCTTTCAGTTTAATAGCAACGTTTTCAACGGGTTTGCCATCGGCAGTCAGCACCTGACCCGTAATCCGACCCGTCTGGGCAAATCCGTAAAAACCAAGAAGAAGAAAAAAGAACGTGTATAGCGATCTCACAGATATGATTTGTTTGGGAGAAAAAACTCGCCACAAATCTATAGCTATTTAGATTAATTAAAAACAAGGACAGCCATTAATTTTATTGTCATTTTTTAATGAAGCCTTTCCCCTGCTTGACCAGTGAATCGATCAGGCCGTTGATTTCGGGTGAAATGCGTAAACCCACCACCATCGAAGTAAAAACAACCGTTGTTACAATGCCCCGCAGCACCATATTCACAATCCGGGTGCCAACTGTAGTTCCAAAATCAGGAATGGCCAGGGTGATTAAGTACGCCACAAGTCCAATTCCGATGGCTCCGAGGGTTTGCTGCGTAAAGGGCAGAATCTTAAATTTCCAGTATACAAATCCGGCCCGTAAGGCACTGTAAAACAAAATCGTGATCGTAGTCGCCATCGCTGATCCGTCGATTCCGTACTTCGGCACCAGCCATTGGTTGGTGAGAATCGTCAGTACGCCCAGCACCAGTACAAAGGCCGTTGATACGCGGTAGTACTGCGAATATCCCATGATTTCACCACTCATGCCACCCGCCATATCCAGCAGTCGGGTCATCAGAAACAGAAAAACGACGTTTGTCCCCTGAGCGAAAACGGCTCCCTTGGGCATGATTCCGAACAGATCATCTAGGTTCGTCCAGATGCCCACGAACAGAAACATCCCCGCCAGTAGCTGGTGCAGAGCCACTTTCTGGTGCATGTTTTCGGTGGTTACGTAATCCTGCTGCCGAATGGACTGGGCCACCAATGGGATGGCAATTTGCGTAAGGGCTTTTTTGGGAATCTCGATGAGCGAGGCGATTAGTACGGCAATGGCAAATACCCCGGCGTAGTCCTGCCCCAGGTAATGGCTGATCATAGCCTGATCGATGTAATTACAAATCGTCGTTCCGATGGCTCCCAGGGCCGCAATCGAGCCAAACCGCATCATTTCACTCAGTACGGGGCGTACCAGATCCCAGGAGATACGGTGGAGATAAAGTTTGCCCATCAGCCGCAGGTACACCAGTAGTCCCAGACTAATCAGTCCGTACGACCAGACGTACAAACGAATAAAGACCTCAAAATCAATCACTTTAAAACCGTACAGCAGGATCACCACCATATTGGCCAGCTTCAGTCCTACTTCCCGGAACAAAGCCGGAACCGCAATCCGTTGCAAATTGCGGCAGTACGCTTCCAGGATGCCCTGCAATAGATTAAAGCCCGTCAACCAGATCAGTAGCTGATAATAGCGAACCAGCTCCGGCGACTTTTCCTGAAAAAAATGGATAAACCAGCGGTGACCGCCCAGGTATACGACTACAAAGAGCAGGAAATACACCGCGGCATACCCGAGCAAAAAGGTCAGGAACCCGTGGTGTTTCTCTTCATCGTTACGAAATCGACTGAAATAGCGGTCCGCAATGGAAGGACCACCGAAGGTAAAAATGGCGTAAAACAACAGACTGAACGTAAGCAGCGAACGCGTAAGGCCCAGCTGACTTTCGCTCAGAAAATGCGTAGCGACAAAAAGCTGATTGACCGTTCCAACGGCCACACCGGCATACGTAACGGCACTAGCTTTCAGGCTTTGACGAATGACAATTCCCAAGGGTTTGTAATGGTTTATTTTCTGTATGGGGGTGGCTCAAGGCCCTTATTTCTTACTTCAACGTTCGGCTTTCGTCCGAAAAACCTTTGAGGTAGGCCAGTGTCTGCCGGTACTTCACCCACTCGGTTTTCATCGGATGTTTCGTGGTTGCCAGCGATTTGAGCAAACGAAACGTGGACTTTACCCCAAAAGCTAACACCCGCCAGTATTGCCAGGAATACGGCTTTACCTGCATCATCCAGGCCCGGGCGGCTCCGCTGGCGTGACTACGTTGCAAGCGGTACGGAATCTGCCAGTTGCGGGCGGGCGTCCAGTGCTGAATCCGGGCCGCTGGTTCGAACCAGAAAATACGGTCTGCTTCCGCCTGATGGTCTTTGTAAATACGGAAAAACAGATCGGTTTCTTCACCCATGCGTGGCATATGCTCGCCGCCACCGCCGAGTTCTTCCTGAAAACCGCCGTACTGCTGCAATACCTTTTTCGCGATACCCATATTGCCTCCGGCAAATCCAAACGGAGCCCGCTGGGCCGGAATGTAACCGGGCTGATCGCCCCAGCTGCGAAGTTCAAAGTCGCGAACAAACCAGGCCGGTGGTGTTTCGGCGTACCAGGGTTCTACCAGTCCACCCACGGCCAGCGGTCGGGGCGTTTGCTGCAAAGCCCTGAGCATGGCCGTCGCCCACTGCGGATCGACGCGAATATCGTCGTCAAGGTACGCCACAAACTCGCCTCGTGCTTCCTGCCAACCCCGATTTCGGGCAATACTACGTCCTGGCTTTCCTTCGAAAAAGTACCGAATGTGCGGATATTGTTCCGTAAAAGGTCGCACGACCTCCGGTGTGGTATCGCGGGAATTATTATCAATGACGATGATTTCAAACTGACGGGTATCCAGCGTTTGTCGGGTTAAATCCGCCAGAGCCAGCCCAATCAGATCGGCCCGGTTGTAGGTACAGATGACCACCGAAAGCGGCAACTCATTCATGCAGATCCTTGCGTTTGAGGCCCAGGAGGCGATATTTAACAAACATGACCGTTTTGATGTACCAGTGCCGGATACCGAATTTACGACGGTTTCGGATTAACGCTTCCGTACCCGCGGGAATAGGCCCGCGAAAACCCGCCGCCCGAATTTCATCCACTGACTGTACGTTGAGCCGCCAGAACCAGTAGCCGTACGCTCCGGCGTAGGGTTCCTGCCGGAGATCGAGATTGAATTTCTTGGCCACCGTGAAGTACTCAAACAGCAGTAAATTTTTGTTTTTCGTTACCGAAGCCGTCACCTGTTTTTCGTGAATGGCCACGCCTACCAAGGCTTGAGGGATGTACGCCGCCTGGGGCTGTTGCCGCAAGGCCCGTACGTAAAAGTCCACATCAACGAGCCACTTGAGCTGGGAATCGAAGAAAAGTCCGGCGGATTTCCGGAACATGACCGTACTCGGCACCCCCACAAAATCAGCCGTAATGAGCACTTCGGGTTCCGTTCGGAGCTGAGTCAGTTGCGTTTCCGAAGGACGATTCAGGCGAATGCGTTCGTCCGTACTCAGCCGACGAATATCGGTATTGGCAAAGGCGAAAACCGCGTCGGGCTGTTCATCCAAAGCCTGTACAAACAAAGCCAGACTATCCGGACGTAGCAGCCAGTCGTCGTGATGGTGAATTAAGATGTACGCTCCCTGAGCCAGACGAATGCCCGAATTCCAGTTTTCAGGCGTACCTAACGCGGGCCGATTGGCTTGGTATCGCAGGGGCAAACGGGACTGCCATTGTTCGGCGAGCTGCCGGACGGAATCATCGGGCGTATCGTCCGTTAGAATCAATTCGTAATCGCGAAAAGTCTGCGTTTCCAGTGCCTGAAGGGCTTTTTCGAGTAAAGCTGGCTCCTTATACGCAGGAATACAAACCGAAAGTTTCGGCATAGAAAAGCCTTTTTGCCGGCGAAGGTACGCACGTCAAACCCTACTCCATTCCAAAGTATTTGAAAAATTGGCTGTTACTTTACAGAAGTTTTCAGGAAAAAGCCGTAATCGTACGCGTCGATTCGCTCATAAATCACTGATTGTCAGAGATAGTCTTTAATGCAAGAGGAAAGTACCCGACGCGTGGGCTGATTCCATCAAAAAAGAAGGATTCGTCGTCTCTTTTTCCTGAAACCTGGATTTGAAGACTGAACACATCGCATGGCTCTTACATTTTTATCGAAGATTGTCCCTGAACCCTGGATTCCGTACCTGAAATTCATCCGGGCTCCCTGGAATTTTCACCTGCTGCAAAAAGATAAATTTCATTACGCGACGGATAAACTCTATACCGAAGTCAATACGGAATTCAAACAGGACCCCCGCTTTGCCGCCGCGTATGCCTGGGTGACGAAGCTGGGCGGTACGCTGGTGCCCAAAAACGGCATGGAATGGCGGATTTATATGCTCTGCTGGGCAGCCGATCAGGTCAGGCACCTACCGGGTGATTTTGTGGCCTGTGGCGTTTTCTCGGGGTTCTGCGACCGGGCCATCATGCAGTACATTGATTTTGCCAAAACCGACAAGCGATACTACCTCATGGACACCTTTCAGGGGCTGGACCCGCGGTATAGCTCGGATTACGAAATCCAGCGGAACCATACGATGGGTTACGAACAGAGTCGGAATCTGTACGAACAGGTACAGGAAACGTTCAAAGATTTCAACGTTCGGATTATCAAAGGAGCCATTCCCGATACCCTTCCCCAGGCCGATACCGAGCAGATTTGTTTTCTGTCGATTGATATGAACGCGGTGGTACCCGAAGTAGCCGCCCTGGAGTACTTCTGGCCCAAACTGGTACGCGGGGCCGTTGTCATTTTCGATGATTACGGCTTCCCTACCTGCGAAGCCCAGAAGCACGGGCACGACGCTTTCGCCAAAAAGGTCGGACACACCATTTTCACCTCTCCTACGGGTCAGGGTATTTTGATTAAGCAGTTTTAGGTAGAAGGGGTTGGAGGACGTTTGAGAGGGTTTAAGTTCGTTTGAAAAGGTTTGAAAAGTTTAAGGTTTGAGTGCGTTTGAAAGTTAGGAAGTGAAGAGCTTAGCATTAGTAATGCATTAAAGTGCATTTTACTACTGACTGGTTTTGGTAAGAATTACCCATATACTAGCTCGAAACAATCACTCCCAAACCCACTCCAACCTTAAACCTCCTCAAACTAATTTAAACCTCAAACCAGCTCAAACTTCAAACCTCCACCCGACTCTGCCTTCCAACCAACGTTTTTCATGTACGCACCCATTGCTCTATTTTGTTATAACCGCCCGGAACATTTTCGAAAGACCGTCAAGAGCTTGCTTCGCTGTCCAGAAGCTGCGTTTAGTACCGTATATATTTTTTCCGATGGACCCAAAACAGCCGCTGATGAGGCCAACGTAGCCATCGTTCGTGAATACGCCCAGTCCATTCGCGGGTTCGAGAGCATTCACCTGGATTTCAGCGAAGAAAACCGTGGGCTGGCGGCTTCCATCATTCGGGGGGTTACGCAGGTGCTCCAGCAACACGATAAAATTGTGGTGATGGAAGACGACTTGCTTTGTACCCGCGATTATTTACGCTTCATGAATGAGGCCCTGGAATACTACCGAAAAGACATTCGCGTTTTTTCTATTTCGGGCTACCTCTACCCCATTGAGATTCCGCTGGACTATCCGCACGATGTCCTCTTACTGGCCCGGGGCTGTTCGTACGGCTGGGGCACCTGGCCCGACCGCTGGGCGAAAGTTGACTGGGAGGTACGCGATTTTCCGGAGTTTATGAAAAATAAAGCGGCCCGGCGGGAATTCATGCGGGGCGGTGAAGACCTGTTACCGATGCTGAAAAAACAGCAGGTGGGTGTACTCAACTCCTGGGCCATTCGTTGGACCTATGCTCATTACAAGCATCAGGCGTACAATTTGCACCCCCGGGCCTCCAAGCTGGAAAGCACGGGCATGGATGGCTCGGGCACGAATTTTGGTCGGGGTACGCACCGCTACGATGTCCAGCGGGTGGAACGGTTCAGTCGACTGACCAAGGCCGTTTCTCCCGACGAGGTTATTCACCAGCGATTACGCAAACACTTCCGTCTCAGCTGGATACGGAAGATTATTAACTTTGTTCGGTACGGGGTGTAAACGCACGCAGTACTATTTGAATCCCATGCCAACTTCCGTTACGCTACTGAGTACTTCCGATAATATGGGCGGGGCATCCATTGGAGCCGTGCGGTTGCAGCAGGCTCTGAGTCGTTACTCGCCCCTGTATTCCCAGATTTTAGTACAGGAAAAAAATACCCAAAACCCAGCCATTGCCGCTTTAGACGACTCCTGGCTGGGTAAAAAGAAAGCACTGTTTCGTTTTGCCGGTGAACGTCTGTACCTGAAAGCCTACGAGGCCTCCAAAAAGCAACACTGGGCTTTCGACCCTGCGGTACTGGGCGTGGACGTGACTGAGCACCCCTTTGTACAAAAAGCCCAGATCCTGCATTTACACTGGATCAATCACGGATTTCTTTCCACCCAATCCTTTCAGAAACTGGTAGAAACGGATAAGCCGCTGGTCTGGACCATGCACGACATGTGGCCTTTTACGGGGGGCTGCCACCACAGCGGCGAATGCGATCACTTTATCAATAAATGTGGCCACTGTAAGTTTTTGCGGTATCCTTCGGAGGTGGATTTGTCAAACCAGATCTGGGAACGGAAGCAGAAAGTCATGGATCCGGCTAACCTCACCACCGTAGCGTGCAGTGACTGGCTGGCCAATCGGGCCCGGAAAAGTAGTTTACTGAAAAAACATACGATTGTCAGCATTCCCAATCCACTGGATACGGACGTTTTCAAGCCGACCGAAAAAAAAGCAGCCCGCTGGAAGCTCAATCTGCCCCAGCATAAACACCTGATTTTGTTTGCCGCCATGCGGGTGGATGCTCCCATGAAGGGATTTTCGTATTTTAAGGAAGCTCTGGAACGGCTGGCTACGGCTCATCCCGAAACGAAAGAGCAGATTGAACTCGTCATTTTCGGACAAACCGAAGGGCTACCCAAACTTCCCTATCCCGCTCATCATCTGGGTCGTTTGTCAAATCCGGAGCGAATTGCCCTGGCGTATTCAGCGGCTTCGGTCTTTGTGATTCCTTCGCTGGAAGAAAACCTGCCGTATACCATCATGGAAGCCATGGCCTGCGGTACGCCTTCGGTGGGTTTCAACATTGGCGGCATTCCCGAGCTTATTGACGATGGGGTAAACGGGGCACTGGCCGAATACCGTTCTTCCGAAGACCTCATGCGGGCCCTGTATCAAACGCTGTATCAGTCGGATTATGAATCCTTACGCCGAAATGCCCGGCAAAAGGTACTGACGCAATACGCGGAACCCGTCATCGCCCGACGTTACCAGACTCTGTACGAAGACGTATTGGGACGCTCCAGAAGAAAACCTTTGGAAGGTTCCAATACCTGAGCCTAAATGCCTTGACAACCAAGGTTTTGTTTGTATTTATCTGCTTTTCAAGTTATGCCTTTTTACGCCGAACGTCTGGCTCAGTTTCAGGGCGAATCCGAGCAACTGAGCCGTCGCTATAACTGGATTGGTACCCTACGTTTTCTAACCGTGGTCCTGGCCGGAGCACTGATTTATCTGGCTCAGCGATCCAACGAAAGCGGGTACTGGTTACTACTGCTCTTGCCAGCAGGCTTTTTTCGGTACCTGATGTATCGTCATGAACGACTGTCCGACCGGATTACTCTCACCCGCCAACTCATTCAAATCAACCAGGATGAGCTGGATTACCTCAACGGCAGTCGCATTCCGTTTCAGGCGGGTACGGAACATCTGCAAACGGCTCATTCGTATTCGTATGACCTCGATATTTTCGGTGAAAAATCCCTGTATCAGCACCTGAACCGTACGGCTACCAGCATCGGGCAGGCGGCCCTGGCCCAACAACTCCTCCACCGTTTGCCAGATGCGGCCATCACGCCACGCCAGCGAGCCGTTCAGGAATTGGCGACTCGTCCCGAGTGGCGGCAGGAATTTCTGGCCCTGGGTACAATGGGTCAGGATACGGCAGAGGAATACGCCGCTCTGGTTGAATGGAGCGAACGGAAAAGCCCGCCCGTTTCGGGTTTGACCCGTACGCTAGCCATTATTTTTCCAGCATTACTGGCCCTTTGTGTGGGTGGTTTTGTTTTGACCTGGGACGATGATTTTCTCACCCTCGCTGGTTTCATGGGACTCATTAACCTGTTTATTCTTTCCCGAAATCTGAAGCAGGTGAAAGCCGAAACGGTGGATTCGGAACGCATTGGACTGATTATTAAAAAGTACAGTACACTCATCGCCGCCATTGAATCGCAAACCTTTCAATCGGAAGAATTACAGGATTTGCAACAACGCCTACGGACGAACGGCTCCCTGGCCAGCACGCAGGTACGCCAACTTTCGTCCTTACTGGCGGCTATGAACGGGATCAACCATGCCCTGGCCGCCGTGCTCACCAACGGACTGTACGTTTCGCACGTGCATACCCTGCACCGGTTGTTGCAATGGAAAGCTCAGTATGCGGCATCGCTACGTAGCTGGCTTGAAACGATTGGTACGTTCGAATCGATTAACAGCTTTGCTAATCTTTCGTACAACAACCCGGATTTTGTATTTCCGTCGTTGTCGGATTCGGGCGAAATTGCGTTTAAAAGCCTGGGGCACCCGCTGCTCAACCGTACCAAACGCGTTACTAATGACGTACGTTTTTCGCCCCGATTCATGATTCTGACGGGTTCGAATATGTCCGGAAAGAGTACTTTTCTGCGGACACTGGGCATCAATATGTTACTGACCAACGTGGGTTCCTGCGTGTGTGCCACCGAAGCCCGGGTTCAGCCGCTGGACATTCTGGTATCGATGCGATTGAACGACTCGCTGGCCGATAGTGAATCATACTTTTTTGCGGAAGTAAAGCGACTTCAATCCATTTTGCAGACGCTGCAAACCAAGCCCTGTTTCATTTTGCTGGATGAGTTATTCCGGGGTACCAACTCCGACGACAAACGAAACGGCACGATTGAAGTGATCAAGAAAATTATCCAGTACAATGCCTGGGGGGTGATTGCTACGCACGACCTGGAGGTTTGCGAGATTACCGAACAGTATCCGCAAAAACTGATCAACAAACGCTTTGAAGTAGAAATTGTCAATGATGAACTGGTCTTCCCCTACCAGTTACTTGACGGCATTTGCCAGAACCGCAGTGCGACGTTTCTGATGCAAAAGATGGGAGTGATTTGAGGAGTTTTGAGTTGTGGGTTTTGAGTTTAGTGTTTTGAGAGTGTCCCTCATATTACAGACGGGGCTATTCACATTAAACCCCCTTCGGGGTTATCATTGGCACTTGGCGTTTAGTCTGCTTGCTTGTGCAAAACTGCGTTTAACACGCTCACCCCGATTTATAATCGGGTTGGTGTGGTCTAGCGTCTGCGACGCGAAACCACACCAACCCAATCATTCCATGACGGTTACAAATCAATCGGGGTGAGCTGCGTATGTAGCCTGTTTTTCTCCTTACTCCTTCGGGGTCATCAGATCTACGATTTCGTGAGAAATGCCCACCGCCGAAAAGCCGCCGTCGTGGTACAGATTCTGCATGGTAACCGAACGCGTCAGGTCTGAAAACAGCGTTACGGCATATTCCGCACAGGCTTCGGCGGAGGCGTTACCGAGCGGAGACATTTTGTTGGCGTAATCAAAAAAGGCGTCGAAACCGCCGATTCCCGTCCCCGCCGTCGTTTTCGTGGGGGATTGCGAAATCGTATTCACCCGCACTTTTTTCAGGCGTCCGTAGCGATATCCGTAACTACGGGCAATGCTTTCGAGCATGGCCTTGGCCTGGGCCATGTCCGTATAGTCGGGAAAGGAACGCTGGGCCGCAATGTAGCTGAGGGCAACTACGGAACCATATTCGGCCATAGCATCCAGCTTCTCGGCCGTTTGCAGCATTTTATGCAGGGATAAAGCCGATACGTCCAGTGATTTCAGGAACCATTCGTAGTTCAGATCGCCGTACTCCCGACCTTTCCGAATATTGGTACTCATGCCGATGGAATGCAGAACGAAATCGATTTTACCGCCCAATATTTCCTGCGACTGCGTAAAGAGTTTTTCCAAATCTGCAACGTCGGTGGCATCCGCCGGAATGATCTGGGCCTCGCACTGCTCGGCGAGCTGGTTGATGGCTCCCATTCGCATCGCAATGGGAGCATTGGTCAGTACAAAACGGGCTCCTTCTTCGTACGCTTTTAAAGCCGTTTTCCAGGCGATGGAATTTTCATCCAAGGCTCCGGAAATGATTCCCCGTTTCCCTTTCAGTAAGCCGTAAGCCATAGTATCTAACGTTAGTGTTTAGTCGATGTAAAGATTCTGACGTTTTTCATTTCATCTCGGTTTTCAGGCGAATATTGAAAAACCAGTCGCAAAGAAACGGCTTTCGCTCAGGTCATCCAAGTATCTTTTCTTCCCGAAAATCTGGAATTAACCCGAAGCGATTCTTAGCTTTGATTCCATCAAATCAGCCGAAATTCAGGCCCGTCATTTCAACCTGTTTCTTGTATGTTAACCATTCGTCCGGCCCAGGCGGAGGACCTCTCCGCCGTTCTGGCCCTGTACCAAAACGCCCTTGAAGACCCGGAAATCCTGAGTCCCGAACAGGCTCTGGCGACTTTTCAACGCATGCAGTCGTACCCGGATTACACCCTATACATAGCCGAACAAGAACAGGTAATTCTGGGCACTTTTGCTCTACTGATTATGGATAATCTGGGCCACGCCGGAGCCCGCTCGGGCGTGGTCGAGGATGTGGCCGTGCATACCTCCGCCCAGGGGCAGGGCATTGGCCGGGAAATGATGGCCTTTGCGATGGAGCGTTGCCGGGAGAAACAATGTTACAAGATGGCCCTTTCCAGCAATCTGAAACGCGAAAGAACCCATGCTTTTTACGAATCGCTGGGATTCCAGAAGCATGGGTTCAGTTTCCTGATTGAGCTTTAAACCTGAGTCTAGGCCTCTACTTCCTCCAGTCTTTCTACGTCTACGGTAGACTGCTGCTGCCGAAGCTGCCGTGAGGTGAGTGTACGACCGTCGTGCGACCAGCCCGGAGCAGCGAATATGTAATGAAATTTATCCGACCAGGAAAGCCCCGGCTGCGATACATCCTGAGCCAGGTGTTTCCATTCATCGAAAGCTACGTGTACGAAGTTCTGACTGGGCAGCGGATGCGTGAGGCCAAAACGGGTTGGTTCCTCGGCTCTTTCTTCGGCATAGGTACCAAATAGCTTATCCCAGATGATGAGTACCTGACCCATATTCTTGTCGAGATACGCGACGTTCGAGGCGTGGTGTACCCGGTGGTGCGAAGGCGTAACCAGCACGCGTTCCAGCAGGCCCAGCTTGCCCACCGTTTCGGTATGGAGGAAGAACTGATACGCCTGATTGACCGCGTAGATAAACAGAATATGAACGCCATCGAAGCCCAGCAAAGCCGCGGGTACGTAAAACACATACCGGTACAAGGGCTGAAACATCGACGATCGCAGGGCCACCGTCAGGTTGTACCGTTCGGCGGAATGGTGCGTGGAATGCACGGCCCAGAGTACCCGGCAATAGTGTTCCGCCCGGTGTAACCAGTAGAAGCAAAAATCCTGAGCAAAGAATACACCCACCCAGGCCGCTACGGGATGCTCCTGCCAATACGTCCACAGAAAAGAGTGCCGAGCCAGCCCGTCAAGTACGAAAAATGAGACGCCTTTCATGGCGACATCCAGTACTAAACCTCCTAATCCAAGCAGCAGACTGTTACGGGTTTCCTTGAAATTATACAATCCCAGTCGTTCACGATTTGAGATGTAAAGTTCTAAAAGGATGAAAAAAAGGTAAGTAGGGGTAGTAATTAAGGTAAATATACGTTCCATGGCAATCAAGGTAAAACATCAATGGTCTTACAAAAATGCAACAAAACGTTTTTTCTTATACCCTTGAAATATTAAAACGAAATTAGAAGTTAAGGTAAGCTCAGGGTAGCCCGCACGGGCAGATGGTCGGAAGCATAGGTTTCCTGGATTACGCGGTGTTCGGTTACTTTCCAGGGACCGCCGGTTAAAATGAAGTCGATGGTCTTACGAGGATTTTCGACCGGAATGGTCGGAGCACAGTCTTTACACGTCGATTGCAGGGACTGGTTTAAGATCCGTAAGGTCTCACTTTCAGGCGTATCGTTCAGGTCTCCGGCCAGGATAACGGGCAGGGGTACGGCTTTCAAAATCCGAGCGATTTCTTTGGCCTGTAAAACCCGACTGGCAGGCCCCCGCTGGGCATCCAGGTGCGTACAGGCCACGGTGATGCTACGCCCCGAGGGCAATTTCAGCTCAGCCGTTCCCAGCACCCGGGGCTCGCCGGGTTTCTGCGAATCCAGGGGTAACGGATAGCGGCGTTGATTCTGAAGGGGGAATTTCGATAACAAAGCAACGCCGTACTCGCCACCATCGTGATCAATGGCTTTGACAAAATACGCCTGCAAACCCGTGAGCTGGGCCAGTTTTTCGGCCTCATCCACCTGTCCGGAACGGCGGGTACGGACGTCTACCTCCTGCACCATGACTATATCTGGCTGATCGTTTTTAATGACCCGGGCAATCGCCTCCAGATCAATAATCTCAGGTTTGGAAGGTGGATTGGCGTGGTGAATGTTATACGTCAGGACGCGTACCGTATCGCCACCCGAACGACCTGACGGACGCGTACAACCTAGCAATACAACCAGCAAGGAAAGGGAAAAAACCGTTTTCATAAGCAGAGCGTATTAAACCCGGAAATAACACGCGGAACGGTACTTCTGCAAGCGATGATTACAATGGTAACACTAGGATAACATCCCCACGTTACCAATCTTACTTCCTCCCGCTAACATAGATGTAGTAGCGGGAGGAAGTAAGATTTCAGGGTCACGAGCAAGCAAGGTTATTTTTTACCCTCTTTGCCTTCACTTAAATCCATAATTTCCACCTTCCGGAAATCGATGGGTTGCCCTTCGCTTTGTAGAGCAATGAAGCCCGAACTCAGAATTTTGCCGTCCACTTTCTGAGCTGGATCGTACCGATTCGCCACATCGCCACCAATCTGCGGCTTTGAGTATTCCAAAACCGTTTCGCCGTTGATGATGTGTTTCACCAGCGAATCGCCCAGTACGATGAGTTCGGCCCGTACCCACTCATCTTTGCCGTAGGTTTTGGAGTTGGAATCGATGCAGTGCCGCTTGTCCAGTTTGCCTTTATAGACAATATTGGTACCCGGCGAGCACATATTTCCGGTCGGTCGCGGTTTCCCATCCCCCAGCCCGGCCAGAAACTGCATTTCTATCGAAATCGGCCAGTCCTGCTCCTTCGGCATGGTTCGTGGATCCTGTGAGTGAAACATCACGCCACTATTCAGAATCGTGTACGACGGGGCATCTTTCCGCCAGGGATCGGCAAATTTGTATTCAATGACCAGGTGGTAATGCGAAAAAGGCGTTTTGTAGTACAAATGCCCGTATTGTTCGTTGAAGTGATCGTATTGATCGTAGCGAACTTTAATCATGCCGTCTTCGACCCGAAAGGTATTTCCGTAATTGACGTTTACATCGTGGTGGTGAATCTTGACGATCCAGTCTGAAATGTCTTTGCCATTGAACAGGGAAACCCATTTTTTCTTCTGGGCCTGAACGGAGGAAGCGGCCAGCAGGGCCAGGCATACGAGGGTGTAGCGAATCTTCATTGAGGAAAAGCAGGTCTTTATTCCGATTAGACGTTTTCGGGAGCGGCATACCCTTCCGCAGGGTTCGGTTTTACGGCCTGCAACGCGTAGACCATCGGAATTTTGGCGTCGAGGTGGCGAATCCGGAATTTGCCCGGTTCTACTTCCAGGGTTTCGGCAAAGCAGTCGTACGGCGAATAATCGTACTCCTGAAAGAAATTAACCTGCAATCCCTGACTAATCAGGCTGCTCAGTACCTCACCCAGCGAATGATTCCAACCCACCGAGTCGGTTGTAATGGGAGCATCCGGATCGGCGTAGGTTCCCTGCGTAGTCTCTTCAATGGCTTCGGTATTGAAATACGAATACTGCACGTACCGGAAATGGCTGTCGAACATCCAGACTACGGGATGAAACTCCGCGAAAACCAGACGTCCACCCGGCTTCAGATGGCGGGCAATGACTTCCGCCCAACGATCCAGGTCGGGGAGCCAGCCGATGACGCCATAGCTGGTAAAAACCAGATCAAACTGCTGATTGAGGTTAAGATCGTAAACATCCGAACAAATGAATTGAGGCGTCAGCAGATCCATCTGAATCGCCAGTGATTCCGCCGAATAAATGGCAATATCTGATAAATCGACGCCCGTTACCTTCGCTCCCATGCGGGCCAGCGAAAGCGTATCCTGACCGAAATGGCACTGCAAATGCAGGATCGTTTTCCCCGCAACCTCTCCCAACAAGCCGAGTTCGATGTCTTTGAGCGAAGTAGCTCCTTTCATGAACCCTTCCAGATCATAAAAATCCGATTGCAAATGGTACAGAGTTCGCTGGTTCCAGGTATTCCGGTTTTTTTCGAGGTAATCCATCCCTTCGGTTGTTTGGGCAATCAAGATAGGAAAAATCCTGAAAAGCAAAGCCGCCGTACCTCCAGCGGAACGACGGCGGCTTCTGAAAAACGTGAAGGGTTAGTTTCCTTGCAGACAAGTCACTTTCCCATCCATGGTACTGACCAGCACCTTCCCCCGGCCTAAGGGAGTAATGCCACTGACCAGGGCGTTGGAAAGCTTATGCTGCCAGCGGGTTTGTCCAGTTTGTCGGTCAATGGCCGTGAGCAAGCCCGAATTGCCGGGTACATAGACGACTCCGTCTTTTTCGACAATTGCCGTCGGGCAAATTTCGTAGTCTAACTGTACCTGGGCTTTCCAGGGCAATTCCATGGCCGCGGCCGTCGTCGAAACGCCGTAGATGTTTCCCTGCATGGTTTTCACGTACACCAGCGAGCCATCGCCGGACAATCCCATTGATTCGCGTACCCGCACGTCGAGGTTTTGCTTCCGCCAGATGACCTCTCCCGTCGCCGCATCCAGAGCCGTCATGTACCGATCGGGAGCGACGATGAAAATGCGATTATTCGTTCCGACCGGATAGCAGGCGGCGGGCGAATACATGCGATTGGGCGAACCATTGTTCCACTTCCAGACCAGTTTTCCCGTTTTCAAATCCAACGCGTAGAAATCATTCGCCCAGCAACCGAAGTAGATCTTGCTCTGGTAAATCAGAGGTTTGGTCACGATAAAACCTTTGACCCCGTCAAAATCCCAGAGTACCTTTCCCGTCTTCAGATCAAAAGCCCGAAAATGACCGTCCGAACCGCCTACGTATACCCTGTTTTCGTGGATAACCGGGCTGCCCACGGCGGCCTTACCCGTTTCGTACTTCCAGCGTAAGCTTCCATTTTTCCGGTTAACGGCGTAAATCCAGCGATCACTGGAGGCAATAACGGCGTATTTTTTATTCGCCGCTGGCGTCGCGTATACTTTACCCGCGGTCGGGAAGCTCCATTTTTTCTGGCCTTTTTCATCCAACGCGTACAGCAGTCCATTCGTATTCGAGCACAGAATCAGGTCATTCTGTACGGTTATCCCCGAACCGATGTCGCTGTTATCCTGGTACTGCCAAAGCGTTTTAACCTGAGCGTATTGTTCATTAACGGCGTAGGAAGGACGCGGAAAATGCGTCGTATCCTTACTAAATTCGTGATCGTACAACGGGATGGTTGCCCAGGAACGTAACTGACCGGTACCCGGCGTTTTCTCCGTGAACACCGCTTCGTTCTTCGTCAGCGTAACAATGTTGTAGCCCCCAATTTCGGCTTTGGCCCGCAGGTTCGAACGACCCATGACCCCCGGAATGTGTTCAAAATCGTAAACCTTGTTCTGGTGCCCGTGACCACAGAGAAAGAGTTGTACATTCCGTTTTTTCACCCGGTCCAGAGCATCATACCAATTATTGAGCGAGGCATCCTGCGGATAGTGGTTGATGTAGACAATCGGAATTTTCGGATTGGGCAGATGATTCAAGGTACTATCCAGCCAGACCAGATGCTCGCGGGGAACCTGCCCCGGCCCCATCCGCATGTTCGGCCCTGAGGCCGTCGCAATGAAGGCAAAACCGCCGTACTCGAAGGAGAACGATTCACCTTTGAATACCCGCTTGAAGGTATTGCTCCCGCTTTCCGACCAGTTGGCGTCATGGTTTCCAGGAATGGCGTACCAGGGTTTTTGCAGGCTATCGATGATGGTTTTGGCCAGTTGCAACTCTTCGTCCGAACCGAATTCGGTGAGATCGCCCGTGAGTAAGACAAACTTTAGATTAGGATTGGCGTTGATGTCTTTCACTGTACGCCGTAAGTCATCGGCTCCGGTTGCCCCGCCGACGTGCAAATCCGTCACAAAAGCAAACTGGAAGCTCTGAGCCGAGGTCTGTAAGGCGAGCCAGCAGAGAAGCAGCGTGAATATGGGTTTCATACAGGGATGTTTAATTTCATTAGTAGAGTTTAGATGGGATTTCGTTCTGCCTAGACTTGAATGGGCTTGTGAATAGCTTATTTCCATTCCATAACGTTTCGTTATTCACCTAGACGAAGTTTGGTGCCGTTAGCAGGGCTGTTCGTTTAGTCCGTATCGCGAACACCGCTCTTTTCATCCCGCTTTAGGCCACCGCGTTGCGGATGAAAAAGGCGGCTTTTCGCGATAG
>NZ_NMPS01000065.1:0-1316 GCF_002261125.1 Siphonobacter sp. BAB-5385
TATGAAATTAGCCGTTGTAGGCACCGGATATGTCGGCCTGGTTACAGGCACGTGCTTTGCTGAAACTGGAAACCAGGTTACCTGCGTAGACATTGATTCCCGCAAAATTGAAAAGATGCGTAGTGGCATCATCCCCATTTACGAACCAGGTCTGGAAGAACTCTTCCTGCGAAACACCAATGAAGGTCGCCTCAAATTCACTACTTCATTAGCGGAAGGCATCGAAGGAGCAGAAGTGATCTTTCTGGCCCTGCCCACGCCTCCGGGTGAAGATGGCTCGGCTGACCTTAAATACATTCTGGGCGTGGCCAAGGATCTGGGTCCGTTGTTGAGTCAGTACGCCGTCATCATTGACAAATCAACCGTACCCGTGGGTACGGCCGAGAAAGTACGGGCGGCCATTGCCGAGAACGCTCAGGTGGACTTCGACGTGATCTCCAACCCGGAGTTCTTACGCGAAGGCGTGGCCGTGGAAGACTTCATGAAGCCCGATCGCGTGGTGATTGGCACGACTTCCGAGAAAGCCAAAGCGGTGATGAACCGGCTGTACGCTCCGCTGGTGCGGCAGGGCAACCCGATCATCTTCATGGATGAGCGTTCGGCCGAGATGACCAAGTACGCAGCCAACGCGTTTCTGGCCGTCAAGATCACGTTTATGAACGAGATTGCCAACCTCTGCGAGAAAGTGGGAGCCAACGTCGATGACATTCGTCGCGGGATTGGTACCGACAGCCGGATTGGTAAACGCTTTTTGTTTGCGGGGATCGGTTACGGGGGCTCGTGCTTCCCCAAAGACGTACAGGCCCTGCACAAAACTTCCAAGGATTACGACTACGACTTCAGTATCTTACAGTCGGTGATGACGGTCAACGAAGACCAGAAGACCAAGCTGATTCCGCACGTACTGGATTATTTCGGCGGGGATGTGAAAGGCAAGACGATTGCCATCTGGGGTCTGGCGTTTAAACCCTACACCGATGACATCCGGGAAGCCCCGGCTTTGTACAACATCCGGGAGCTGATTGCTCAGGGAGCTCACATCAAAGCCTACGATCCCGAGGCGATGGAAAACGTAGCGAATCTGTCGGACATTGGCTCGAAAGTCACCTTCACCAAGGATGCCTACTCGGCCCTGGTGGATGCGGACGCGTTGATGATCATGACCGAGTGGCCGCAGTTCCGCACGCCGGAGTTTGAGAAGATGGAAAGCCGCTTGAAGAACAAAGTGATCTTTGACGGACGCAACGTCTATGAGCTCGAGGACATGCAGGAGAAGGGCTACACCTATTACTCCATCGGTCGCGAAAAAGTTAATT
>NZ_NMPS01000066.1:0-25988 GCF_002261125.1 Siphonobacter sp. BAB-5385
AGTTTTCAGTTGGCGGTTTTCTGTTTTCAGTTTTTTGGAAACAGGCCTCTTTATGCTTTACACGAGTAACCTTTTCCTATTCCAGCGTTAGTTTGCTGATTTTTTGGGTGTTGCCTTCGATTCGCATGTTGTCCTGATACAGTACGGCCCGGTACTCAATTTCGTCATAGGACTGAATATTCTGTTTCAGCATTTCCAGCGTCACCTTGCCCGTAGCGGTCACGGGATAGGCATCGGTAGCTTTCCACTTTTCGTTGAATTCTTCGTTGAGCGAGCTTTGTACGGGACGGTACTCGAATCCGATCCGGTACTCTTTTCCGGAACCCATTTTCACGACATCAGCCGTTAACTTCAGATTTCCATTACTGATTTTCTCCGCACTCACGGTTCGGAATTGCATCGGCGTCAGGGCAGGTTCCACGTTCTTCAGCTTCACGACAATGGGGTTAGGCCACTGGTGATTGTTATAGATTCGCTGGGCCCGTACCACCGAAATTTTCAATCCTTCGGGGGTCTGCTCGAATCGTGTACGACCATCCACGGTGGGTTTGTATTCCACGACGTTACCGGTTTGTCCGAGTACGGTTACTTCCGTCGTTGCCGTTGCTTTCACCGAACGAATCAGGAATTCCCGACGCTCGGCTCGAGGCCATTCCGGCATACCCGTCAGGTACGCGTATACCGTATTTTCGTCTTTCTTTTTGGTGAACCAGATGTCATTTTCGTTCCGAACAATCCAGGGGCGTACGTTATGCACGGCTTCCTGATTGATGAAATGCCAGGCTCCGATTTCCATCAGTCGGCCTTCTTGCCCTTCATTGAGATTGCCCCACTGCGTAGGCCCCACATTAAGCAGGTACGAGCCACCCTTCGCCCGCGATTCGATGAGAATATTCAGCAGTTCCGTACCCGATTTGTAGTGTTCATTGGTGGGCTTGTAGTTCCAGGCCGTACCCATCGTCATGCAGCTTTCCCAGGCCGTACCCAGCGTTTCGCCGGGCAGGTATTGTTCCGGCGTAGGCAGGGCTCCACGCGTAACCAGGCAATTAGGCTGATACTTCCAGATGGTTTCTTTTACTTCTTCCTTCAGTACGTCACTGTCGATGAAAAACAGATCAACCGGACCGTACTTGGTCATGAGTTCTTTCGTCTGCTCAACGACAAATTTTTTGTATTGAGCCTGAAAGGGTTTCGCCTTTTCCCAGTGGTCGTCGCGGGTGATGTCCTTCATGCCGTTGCGGTAAGCGAACGAAAAATCTTCGGGGGAGTAATAAAAGCCAACGGCGATTTTCCATTTCCGGCAGGCTTCCACGAATTGACGCACGATGTCCTTTTTGTAGGGCGTGTTCATCACGTTGAAATCCGTCGTCTTGGTATCCCACATGCAAAAACCCGCGTGGTGTTTGGTCGTGAACATGATGTACTTCATGCCCGCGTTTTTAGCCAGCATCACGATTTTTTCGGCATCCCATTGTTTGGGATCGAAGGTTTGAGGAAGCTCTTTGATGTACCGATCCACGTAATCCGGCGAAGCCCCCACGAGCGAGTGGCTGATGACGACGCCCAGCTGTGTATCCACGTTCCAGTGAATAAACATACCAAAGCCCACATCTTTCAGCCACTCTTCGCGTTCGGGTTTATTATGGTTGGCTCCAAAATTTTCCGTTTCCTGAGCCCAGGAAGCCAGGGTACAAAAAAGTAGGCAGAGGAAGCAGGATAATCGACGCATGTATTTAGGTTTCAGTTTGCGGTGGTCTGTTTTCAGTAAATCTTGCAGGGATCACATAGTTTGTACTGGTGCAGGTTTCCTAACCTGTACCTACCTTTTAGCAGTTTCCAACTGCCGCCTCTTGGGAACGTATTCCCCGGTATTTTGCCCCGCATTGCATACGGGGCTATTCACGTTGAACCCCTACGGGGTTGAAGTATTCGGTCCACTGGTGCGGGCTTTCCTGACCATTTTAAAGCCAGGGGAGGTTATCGTTTTAACACAAAATGCCCCTCCTCTCAGTCCACAATCAATTCATCCAGCAGCAACCAGGCCTTGTTGCCCGCTCCGTATTCGCCAGTGGGAACAATGCCTTTGTTCAGGGCTTTTAGCTTTACGAATCGAGCTTTTAGCGGGCTGAATTGACCGTTCACGGGATTGATACCATTGATTGGAAATTCGGTTTGCTGGTAGACTTGCTGGTACGTTTTTCCGTCTTCCGACACCCATACCTGTAGCAGGGTCGGCTCCCAGAAACGTTGCCAGTGGTAGCGTAATACGTTGGTCTGGACTTTTGAAATCGTTTGCGTTTGCTGTAAATCCAGCGTCCATTCAGCATTTTCACCCAACATCCCAATCCATTCGCCGGTGTTGTAGCGGGCCGTTCCCTGCACGCCGTTGACGGCAATCCGAGTACTGGCTGGCTTGAAATTCCCGGCGGGTGAACCCTGAATGGTTACGGGCTTACCCGTCGCTTTTGAAACCGTAAAGGCTTTTTCAAACACCCGTCCCTGTTGTTGGTTTCCGGCAAACACGGCGGCTTTCAGCACTGTACTTTTCCCAAGGGAAACCGGGCCACGATAAGCAGTACTGCTCGTTTTGGGCGTACTTCCGTCGAGGGTATATCGAATGGTTGCCTGCGGTAAGGTCGTTGTCAGACGCACGGCTAGTTTCCCATCCGCTGCTACGCTTACCGAATCGGTCAGTTCGTCAAACCCATCGGCATACGCCACCTTCAAGCGTTGCAGCATCGGCTCGTTGAGCCGCAGGCGTCGCAGGAAATCGGGATAGGTACGACCTTTCTTTGGTGACCAGGCCGTTTCGGCAACGGCCAACGCCCGGGGAAAAATCATGTACTCGGCGTGAGCTTCCGTCGCCAGGTATTCGCTCCAGACATTGCCCTGAATACCCAGCAAATACGAAGCCTCTTCCGCCGTGAGCGAATCGGGTACGGGTTCGTAGCTGTAAACTTTGCTCAGGGGTGTGTACCAGGCCGCCGCCGTGGGTTCGCTGGCATACAGGGACTGGTAAAAGTCGAAGTACACAAAGGGCTCGGGTGTCATGATGGCCTTGTGTTTCTGCCGCATGGCTTCGATGCCGCCTTCGGTGCCCCGCCAGCTCATGACGGTAGCTCCGGGCGAAAGGCCCCCTTCCAGGATTTCGTCCCAGCCGATGATCTCCCGATTTTTTGTCAGCAGATATTTCTCCATTCGCTGAATGAAGTAACTCTGTAATTCGTGTTCATCTTTCAAGCCTTGGTGCTGCATGCGGGCCTGACATTTCGGACAGCTTTTCCAGCGGGTTTTCGGGCATTCGTCACCGCCGATGTGAATGTATTTTGACGGAAACAACTCGACGACTTCATCGAGTACGTTTTGCAGGAACGTAAACGTGCTGTCATTTCCGGCACAGTACACATCGTCAAAAATCCCCCAGAACGTGGCCGCCTGATAGGGTCCGCCCGTACAGCCCAAAGCCGGGAACGCGGAAAGAGCCGCCAGAGCGTGGCCCGGCATTTCAATTTCCGGAATCACCGTAATGTGCCGCTGAGCCGCGTACCGCACCACCTCCCGTACTTCCTCCTGGGTGTAGTATCCACCGTATTTCTTGCCGTCGAACCGATGGGGCAGTTCGCGTTTGTGGCCCATGAGTGTCTCCTTCCGGTACGCGGCCACTTTTTGTAGTTCCGGGTAGCGTTTAATCTCGATTCGCCAGCCCTGATCGTCGGTCAGGTGCCAGTGAAAGGTATTGAATTTATACTGGGCGAGCAGGTCGATGTATTTCTTGATAAAAGGCACCTGGAACCAGTGGCGACTGACATCCAGGTGCATACCCCGGTACGAAAACCGGGGATAGTCTATAATCTGACTGGCGGGTATACGTAAATTCTTGGATTGATGAAGCAGTTGCACGAAACTCTGGACGCCGTAAAACAGTCCAGCCGGATCATGCCCGGTAATTTCTACACCTTTGGGGTGAATGCGTAATTGATAGCCTTCTTTCTGCGGTACCTGCGTGGAATCTAGTTTTAACTGAATAGCCGCTTTTTTCCGGGAATGCGGTAGCGTAAAGCCCGCGTAAGATCGGATCTGTTCCTGCGTAAGGTTCACTAATTCCGCTGACACACCGGGTTCGGACGAAATGCCCGCTAAGGCCGTAAGCAGGAATTCGCCCGAAGACCGATGAAAAGCCACAGGCTGGGGAATGAGTCCGCTTTGAGCGAACCCTTTTCCCAGACTGAGCAGTAGCATAAAAAGAATGACGAGGTATTTCATGGTGAAGTATAGGGTTCGCGGAAGTTCAGTGAGAAGCGTTGAAAAGTCACGCATTCAAAAATGATCATTTCCGCGAACAACTTCGATTTTATTGTTTGTCCCACCACATGCGAGTGGTCAGTTCGTTACGTCCCTGCCGCTGAATGGCGATGTTGACCTGCGTGCTGTTCACACTTTCCTCGGTAGGTGGATACAGCAGGCGACGGGGAATGGTACCGCCCGTAGCATTACCCGGCACGTTTACCGGCGTCAGTTTCGGATAACCAGAGCGGCGGTAATTCGCCCAAACCTCCTGCTCATCCGGGTAGAGTGACACCCACAACTGCGTATTGATCGCGTCGAGTTTAGCCTCGGTTGTACCGCTGGTGGGGAACGTATTAGCCGCCAGATAACCTTTAATCTGGTTGTCAGTGATGACTCCCGCTGCTCCAAAAAGCGTCCAGTTTTTCATGGCTGAGGTCACGCCTTTCGCATAAGCCGTTGCCGCGTCTTCGCCCGTGTACCAACCCCGAACGGCCGCTTCGGCGAGTAACAGATTCACTTCCGCTGCCGAGATCACGATCACCGGCGTATCGTACTTCAGCAGAACATTCGGATTCGGTTCCGAATACGTACCGAAATCAGCGGGTTTAGCCAGTAAACCGTTCGGCATGCCTTTCTGGATAGTGCGGGAGGTATCGGCTACGTACTTGGGCGTGGCGTGGTACCTTCATTTCGCCAGACTACGGATAGCACACCCAACCGAGGATCCTGCGTCGTCTTTAAATGATCGATGAAGGTTTTGGCAAATTTGCCACCTTCGGTATTGTTCTGACCGAACGAACTGGTACTCAAATCAGCTCCGCGTAAGGCAGCCGCGTAAGGATTCCAGTTGAAGTTCTGACCGTTGGCAACGTAATTGATCCGGGCTACGTCGGCGTCGGTGGTAATGACGCCACCGGCGATGGCCTTCTTCGCCCAGGTCTGAGCCGAAGCCGCATCCACTTTCGTCATCCGCATACTCAGTCGCAGCATCAGGGAGTACGCCAGTTTTTTCCACTTGGTAATGTCGCCGTTGTAAATCAGATCTGCCGTACCCATCGTGGCCTGACTGGCATTAAAGGCAGCGGCCGCTTCTTCCAATTCTTTCAGCATGTCGGCATAAATGGCCTGCTGAGCGTCGTATTTGGGGGTGTACAGATTATCCGTCAGTCCTTTACCCGCTTCTGAATACGGAATATCACCGTACAAATCCGTAATTCGGTGCATGGTGTACACTCGCCAGATGCGGGCTACGGAAAGCAAATTCACTTGAGCCGGATTCCCGGAAACCGCCCGAATCACTTCCGTAATTTCATTGACCGCAGTCGGGTACGCATTCTGGAAATAATCGTAAGGATACGATCCCTGCTGGAAATAGTACTTGTCGCCAATGCCCGGTACATCCTTGTAGGTGGCGTAGTGCTGCATCGATCCTCCCGCGGCCAGAACGCCCGTGGAATAGTACGAATTGCTGAATACATCCATCTGGGCTTTTGTAAACATATAGCCCGGCTGAATGAAGGGAGAAGCGTCAGGGTTCGTGTTGAGTTCTTCGAATCCCTTGTCGCAGGAGCTAAGCAGAGCCAGGGAAAGCACGGAAACCCAGGCCGATTTATGAATGGTTTTAAATACGTTCATGAGTCCGAGAATTAAAATTTCAACATCAGATTGACACCCATGCTACGGGTACGGGGCAGAGCGAAGGCCTCGAAGCCCTGAGCATTGCTATTGGTATAGCTGGCTTCCGGATCGAAGTTATCGGTCTTTTTGTACAGAATGAAGGGGTTACGAGCCACCAGCGACACACTGGCTCCCCGGAAAATTTTGGAGTTTTTCACCGGAATGGCGTAGTTCAGTACGATCTGACGAAGCTTCACGAAGCTGGCGTCGTACAGGAACAGATCCGTGTAGTTTTTCAGGTTGTCGTAGTACAGACGCAGGTCTTTTACAGGTACGGTTCTGGAATACGAATCACCCTGGGGAGTTACGCCAGATACGGGCAGTCCGTTTTCCCGACCGGGCAACGTCATCTGGTGCAGACCAAAACGGGTGGCGTACACGTCCATGGTCGAGAAGATTTTGTTACCAAACTTACCGTCGATCAGTACATCGAGTGAGAAGTTTTTGTAGGTAAACGTGTTGTTCAGACCCATCGTCCAGGGCGGAACACCCTGACCCAGTTCTTTCAGGACACTGCGTTGCGGATACCCCGTTGCGGTATTGAAAATGACGTTACCGTTAGCATCACGATCCATCGTATACCCCTTAATCACCCCAAACGGACGACCCACCTGGTGGTGAACAAAGGCCCATCCGCCCACGCTGGAAGCCAGTTCCAGGGTATTCACACCCGGTACCAATTGCATTACTTCACTTCGGTTGTAGGCCATGTTGTAGCTTACATTCCAGCTAAAGTTTTTGTTTTTGATGGGATTATACGTGATCAATGCTTCCACGCCTCGGTTGCTCAGAGCTCCCACGTTCAGCAGAGCTTCGTTGTAGCCCGATGCCCGCGAAACCGTCGTTCGTACAATATCATCGGTCGTTTTCCGGTCGTAATACGTCAAATCAATACCAAGTCGGTTATTGAAAAATTTCGCATCAATCCCTACTTCATAGGTCGTGGAGGTCAGCGGCCGAAGCGAAGCATTGGTAATCAGGTTTACGCCGTTGTACTGGGTAACCTGCTGCAGGGGTCGACCGTCGTGACCACCCTGTACCAGTCCGTACGACTGATTGGTGATGAAAGGATCTACGGAACCCGCTCCTACCTGAGCCCAGGAGGCCCGAGCTTTGGCGAAGCTCACCCATTGGGGTAGTTCAACGGCCTGGGAGAGTACAAAACTTCCCCCAACGGACGGATAGAATAAGCTGTTGTTACTCGGACTGAGCGTAGAGAACCAGTCCTGACGACCCGTCAGCGTTAAGAAGGCAAAGCTTTGTAATCCAGATCTAACGATCCAAACAGGGAGTTGGTAGCGATCTTGGGGTTATAGGGCCGGGTCGTGAAGTTGTTCAGGTTGGTATAGCTGTAGAAGTTGGGAACGATAAACTGCGTTCCGTCAATGTAGGTTTCGCTGGAAAGGAACTTCCGCATGTTACCCCCCGCCAGAGCCGTCAGATGGAAATCGTTACCCAGCTTGGTATTGTAGTGGGCCGTTAACATCCCGTTGGTTTCGGAAACCGCCGAGTTGATGTCGTGATACTCCCCAGCGGCGTTCAGCGTGTATACCGTTCCCGAAGGAATGATTCCCGTGTACTTGTAATTATAAAAATCCCGGCTCACACTTCCCCGAATGTACAGGTTGTCCAGAAAGTTGTATTGAAGGTTGAACTGACCGATGAAACGGTTTTTCGTATCGTTGTTCTTGTAGCGATTGACGACGAAGTAAGAGTTAGAGGCATACGGCGTTTCATTCCACTGAATTTCGCGTCCGGTGGCATCGTATCCCGGTGACAACTGCCGAATATCTACCGTATTCGCCAGCATGTACACGGCCCAGTTGGGGTTTCCGGTAGCATCTCCCGCACTGGGGCGGTTGGTTGCTTCCTCGATGTTATACTGGGCTACGGCTTCCAGTGACAGGTTTTTCGTCAGTTTCGCGTTTACATTCAGGTTGCCCACTTTCCGGTTGAATTTGGAGTTGGGCTGAATGCTTTTGCTATCCATGTTCGCCAGCGAAAAACGGAAATTGATGTTCTCCGAACCGCCACTTAGAGCTAACGTATTGGAAAACGTCGTTCCCAGTTCGTAGAAGTTATTGATGTTATTGCGTTGCGGTGAATAAGGCTGCTGCGTACCGTTGAAAATGGTGTACGGCTGCCCGTCCATCTTGGCTCCGAACGAACGACGACCCCAATCAAGGGCCTCCTGCTGGGTAGCGGGCTTACGTCCCTGATCGCCCTGGCCGTATTCGTACTGCCATTTAGGAAATACCGAAGGCGTTTCGGCCGTAAAGGTGGAGTTGAAATCAACGCCGATTCCCTTCTGAGCCACCCCTTTTTTGGTGGTAATCAGAATAACGCCGTTGGCGGCCCGTGAGCCGTATAAAGCGGCAGCGGTACCTCCTTTCAGTACGCTAATGCTCTCAATATCATCGGGATTGATCCCGCCGATTCCATCCCCCCGGTCTACGTTCAAACCACCGGCTCCGGTTTGCGGACTTCCGCCCGGCGTAGAGTTATCGATGGGCATGCCGTTGATTACGTACAGCGGCTGGCTGTTTCCGTTCAGCGAGCCATTCCCCCGGATAACGACCCGGCTCGAACCGCCCGGTCCGGTAGACATCCCGGAGGCATTCACCCCAGCCACTTTACCCGACAAGGCATTGGCCACGTTCATTTCCCGGGCCTGCGTAAACTCCGAGCCTTTTACTTCCGTCACCGAATACCCCAAAGCTTTTTTGTCCCGCTGAATCCCGAGAGCCGTTACGACTACTTCGTTCAGGCTTTTGGTATCTTCTTTCAGCACTACGTCTAGGGTTGTACGCCCGCCCAGCGGAATTTCCTGGGGTACAAAACCCAGATACGAGAAAACCAGTGTTGCTTCCGAAGCGGCATTCAGCGTATACTGACCCTGAGCGTCGGTAACGGTTCCTTTGGTCGAACCCTTTTCAACGATGGTAACCCCCGGCAGCGGCGATCCGTCCGCAGCATTGGTCACTTTGCCAGTAATGTTCTGGGCCATCGCTGACAGACTCATTAGCCACAGCAAGGCAAACAGTCTGCCAAACCTTGCCTGAAAGCATAAGAAGGAGATTTTCATAATGGTAGTAAAAGTGTGAAAGCGTTTAATAGGATTTTGTTCAGGGGTCTTCTCGCAAAAAATGCATTCTTACTTGCAATTTTTGCGAAATATAGAAGCCTTATAGCAATGTTTGCAAATATTATTTTAAAATTTGCCGAGTAAAGCAATGTATTATGCCTTTACACCTTACATATCAAAAGTTTAGATTGCAAAAGCTGCGTTAATCGATTTTTTATTTTGAAAATGCCCCGGAAGAAGAGAAAGAAGCAGCCAGAGCCGAATAGCTTAGCAGTAGTGAGGCGACCCCTTTTTTATACCTTTGTTTATTCAACAGCAAGCCCTTTATCTAATGTCGGTTGTCCTTTTAAAAGAAAGTCGTAAGGATTTAATAATCAACCAGGTAAACCTCCATACCCGTATTACTCTTACGGAGCTGGCCAGTACGCTCAATGTGTCGGAGGATACCATACGTCGAGACATCAATGACCTGGCCGAAGAGGGTAAACTGATTAAGATTCGGGGGGGAGCCATGTCGAAGGCGTACCACTATTCGTCGCAACCTGTGGAAAGCTACGCTCACGAGAGCAAGCGGATTATTGCAGAAAAAGCAGTAACCCTACTGAAAGACGGCATGCTGGTATTGATGGGTGGCGGTACGACCATTCGGGAATTCATCAAACTCATCCCGGACGAACTCAAAGCTACTTTCTTAACAGTCAACCCATTAACTGCTGTAGAACTACTCGACAAGCCCAATCTGGAGATCATTATGATTGGCGGGCCGATCTCGCGGTACAGCCAGATGGCCGTGGGCGGAGACGTCTATCAGCGACTTTCGGAAGTACGCGTGGATCTGTGTATTATGGGAACGAATGCCCTGGACGCGAAGGAAGGACTGACCGATTCCAACTGGGAAACAGTACAGGCAAAGAAGGCCATGATCCGGGCTTCGGATAAAGTTGCAATTCTTGCAATATCAGAGAAGATGAATAGCGTTATGTCCATGAAAGTGGCAGACCTTCGCGAAATTGATTACCTCGTTACGGAATTGTCTGCCACCTCCAGTATGTTAGCCCCCTATCAGGGCGGAAAGACGCGGGTGCTGTAAACCGGCTTACTCGGCCAGTTGATAAATGCAGGGCAGGTTGCGGGCCAAGCCGTCGAAATCCAGCCCGTACCCCAACACAAATTTATTTTCGATCGCAAAGCCAACGTATTTCAGCGTAACCGGAATTCGCGTGGCTTCAGGCTTATGCAGCATGGTCGCAATTTCGATGGAGCGGGGCTTTTCGGCCGTAATCTGACCGAGCAATTCGGCCATGGTGTGTCCCGTATCCACAATGTCCTCCACGATAATGACATCGCGGTCCCGAATGGGTTCGCTGAGTCCCAGGATTCGTTTTACCTTGCCCGTTGTACCCATCCCTTCATACGAACCGACGCGAATGAACGTGATTTCACACTCAATCGTAATGTTCTTCATGAGTTCGGAGACGAACATAAACGAGCCGTTCAGTACGGCAATCAGCAGGGGTCGCCGATCTGCATAATCGATACTGATTTGTTCCGCCAGGGTGGCAATCCGATTCTCCAGTGTAACCTGATCTATAAATACTTCAAAATTCTTGTCACGAACCTGTATCACGGTGGTGTTGATTAAGTAAATGGAACTAAGGTACGGTCCGGTTTGACCGCCTTTTCACGACTACCCTTCCGAAAACCGATCTAAGAAAAATCAAATTTATCGTCTCCTTCGGGAATAGCATCCCAAAATTAGCTTTCGTATCTTTGTTCGCGTTAACTCCAGAAAAATTTCCTGCGAATTCTAAACGACTTTCTACTAATTGCCGTTAATCCTAGCAAGCTTCCAGTCCCACGCACTGTATCCGGGAAGCTCTTTGTTAAGCCATGAAAATCAAGTTCCTACTCTTTCTTCTCTTCCTTAGCTCCGCAAGTTCGGCCCAGTCCTGGTTTGAAACAGCGGAGAAAAATGAGCAGGCTCGTTCCGGTGGAATGCTGCTCAAGCGTGCGGAAGTACAGATTGAAGCGACCGAGGCGATCAACGCCATGTATAATTACAATTTTACGGAAGCCATCCGGGAGTTGGGTATTTGCGAGCCAAGTACCCGGAGCACCCGCTCCCCTACTTTCTGTTTGGCCTGGCAGAATGGTGGAAAATTGTACCGAATACCGACAATGACATGTACGACGCCAAGTGCGAATTGTTCATGGATCAGGCCATTGAAAAGGCGGAAAAGTTGTACGATCAGGGCGGTAATCAGGAAATTGAAGCCAGCTTTTTCCTGGCGGCTTCGTATGCCTTCAAGTCACGGATGTACGCCGAGCGGAAAAAATGGCTGAAGGCCAGTAATGCCGGAAAAAATGCTCTGAAGTATTTTGACAAATGCAAAGGTCACGAGGATCTGTCTCCGGAAATGGCTTTCGGGGATGGTCTGTACAATTATTACCGACAATGGGTACCCGAAAACTATTCGGCGTTGAAGCCCATTTTCTGGTTCTTCCACGAAGGCAATAAAAGCAAAGGCATCGGTCAGCTGGAATGGGTTTCGCGGAATGCGTTTTATACCCGTACGGAAGCTCAGTATTTCTTACTCCAGATTTACGCGTCCGAAAATCAGCATGAAAAAGGCTATCAACTGGCCCGCTACCTCCACGTGACGTACCCCTGGAATCCGTACTTTCACCGCATGTACGCCCGCGAATGTTTTGTGACTGGACGTATGCAGGAAGCGGACGCCGCGGCCAAGTTAATTCTGGAACGACTCGACAATCGTCAGTTTGGCTACGAGGCCGCCAGTGGACGCTATGCTTCCTACATTCTGGCGTACTACAATCAGTTTTTCTACCATAATCCAGCGGCGGCTAAAGAATACTACCATCGTACGATCAATTACGCTCAGGCGAACGGAGCGACGGAGTCGGGCTACAATACGTCGGCATTGCTTAATCTGGGAAAAATTGCCGATAGCGAAGGCAATCTGCCCGAAGCCAAGCAGTACTACGAAAAAGTCATTCAGTACGCCGACAAGAAAACCAGCCAGCGGGAAGAAGCCAAAAAGCTACTCGCCAATAATCTAAAACGCCAAAAGGAACAGCGGCGGAAGAAGTAGTGGATTGGTTTGACTTTTTTGACGGCTCCTTTCGTCAATAAAATCAAATTTCTTCAACCCACTTCTCTATGCAGGTACTAGCTATCGGGGATTTACACGGACGTCTCAACTGGGAAGAGGCCCCGACTCAGGAAGCAGATCGGGTCATTTTTGTGGGAGATTACGTGGATTCCAAGCAATTTTCGGATGAACAGACGACGGAGGTTTTGCAGAAAGTCATTGCCTTAAAGCGGACCGAACCCGAAAAATACATCCTACTGCTGGGCAATCACGACGTAGCGTATCTTCACTATCCATTATTTCCCTGCTCGAATTTCCGGCCTAAGATGCAGTCTTTATGGACGGGCATCTACCAGGAAAACGCCGCTTGTTTTCAGGTAGCGTACCAGTTGGACAACTATTTGTTTACGCACGCCGGTGTATCCAGCAGCTGGGCTCAGAAACACGGCATTCGGGGAAACGAGCTGGCGAATACGCTGAATGCCCTTCAGGAAACGTTTGCCGGACGAGAAGTTTTATTCCAATGCGGATGGGTACGGGGTGGGAATCCCGGAGCGAAAGGCGGCCCCGTTTGGGCAGATGAGACGGAAACAATCGACGATTACCTGCCGGACTGGCATCAGGTGGTGGGTCATACACCGCAACCCTTCATCCGAACGGAAGGCGATGAAACGGCTTCAATTACGTACATCGATGTACTGGGGAAGCAAACGGATTTCTGGCAACGAACGTTTGCCTAATTCAAAAGGCCAGCTTTTCAGCTGGCCTTTTGAATTTCTACAGTTTCAGTTTTGCTTTTACACCTTCAGGTAAAGCCGCTTTGGGTAGGATAACATTGATGGTGTTGAGAGCAAAATACGGCTCCGACACGTAAATGTATCCTTTGTAAGGTCCGGTTTCTCCCCAGGAGTTTTTCACGAGAAAGAATTTCTTGCCGGAAGTGCTCGTACCCGTGCCCGTAATCTGCATCAGGTGATCGTCAACGGTAACCTGACTATCAAAAAGTTGCTGACGCAGGTTTTGATCTACCTTCTTTTCCGTGGCATCGATCTGATCCGCTTTATCGGCGGCTTCGACGGCGTAGCCTTTTCCCTGCTTGAAACCAGGGTTGCTAATATCGGCATCCCACATCACGGTATAGCCCTGTTTCAGGCTCTGTTCTACCGTTTGCGTTAATTCTTCGAGGGGTAAGTTTACGTACGTTTGGTTCGCCCAGTTGTCGGGAATTTCCAACACAAACGACTGGTAAAAGGGATGATGCGTGAAGCTCGTCAGGCTAACGTAATCGTCGAGTTTAAACTGCAATACCTGATCGGCAAACTGACGGGGCGTATAGGTTTTTCCCTGGTATTCAAACGTTTCGGGTACGGGGCCGAATTTTTCATCCAGGATTTTATTGAATCCTACCTCCCAATCAGCCGGAACCGGTTTCTTTTTGAGTACTTCCTCTACGTACGCCTTCAGGTCCTTATCTACTTTTCCGTGGTTATGTCCGGATTCACCCGCTTTTAGTCCGGAATAGACAGATTCAGGGATCGCTCCATACCGGGCAATCGCGTTTAAGGCGTCGTGTCCCAATCCTCCTTCGCCAAACTGAGCTTTCCCCTGCCGGCGAATGTAATTACGGGCTTTGTCCAGATAGGTATTCCGGACGGTGTACATTTCCGACAAATCGATTTCACCGAGGCTTTTCCGGATGCATTCCGATTCCACCATCGAAGTGGTCGAGTAACACCAGCAGGTACCCGTTCCTCCCTGATTTTTGATTGACGTGGCCGTCGCCTGTTGCGTGGTACGTAACCCCAGTTCAGGGGATTGAGCAAAGGCTCCCAGCGAAGTCAGGGATAGAAAGCTCAGACTAAATAAGGTTCTGGTATAGAGCGTCATGGATTGCATATACAATGATTTGGGGGGTAATTTCTGAATTTTTTATCAGTCAGGCAACCCCCGGCGTATATTCCGCATTTCGCTCTTTGTAAATCAGCCTGTATGACCTTATCTGCTCTACTTGATCGTTGCCGTGCCCAGGATGCCAAAGCTCAGCGTTTGCTCTATGAACGCTACGCCGGACGGCTGTTTCGGGTAGCTCAGCGGTACATGAAAGATCGAATGGAGGCCGAGGATCGGCTGGTATCGACGTTTCAGAAAATCTTTGTTCATCTCAAAAAATGGAATACAAAGACGAAGCCAGCACCTGGCTCTGGATGAAACGGATTCTGGTCAATGAATGTCTCATGGAGTTACGGCGATCGGCCAACTTCACAATGGTACCCGAGCAGGAAGCCGCCGAACAGTCCTTCGATTACAACATTATCGACGAGATAGCCGCCGAAACCATTCATACGCTGATTGCGGAATTACCGATCGGCTATCGCACCGTATTCAATCTAGTGGCTCTGGAAGGTTACTCCCACGCGGAAGTAGCCGAGCAATTGCAGATTTCGGAGGGCACCTCCAAGTCGCAGCTCAACAAAGCCCGTCAGTTATTACAGAAAAAACTACAAACCCTGGGGTATGCCGCACACATTCGATGAACACATCCGGCAACGTCTGGAAGCCCTGCCGGAAGAACCCTTTAACAGCGAAGACGTCTGGAAACGGATTGAACGACCTTCCAGGCCAAGCAGCCGTCGCTGGTCAATACCGCTGGGTGTGGGTACAGCGGCCGTGCTGGGCATCCTCGTGGGGTATTTCCTGCATCAGCCCACAACCGAGGTCACCAAAACTACGCCGCTGCTGAGTAAAGCTCCGGTCAGTTCTTCGTCGGTACGCATACCTTCGGTAAACGATTCGGTCTTCGTTCAACCAAACGTTGTTCGTTCGGAGAAACAGGTACCGCTACTGGCCTCCGCTCCCGTGGAGCCGGTACTGGTAACCGATTCGTCCCTCCGGGCCATGCCTGCGGTTGCGATTCAACCCACCCCCATTCCGGAGCCCGTACCACGTGCTCATCCAGCTGAAGCGGAAACGTTCGAAGCGACCGTTACGCTGACCATTCCGGAAACGCAAACCGTACCACTCCGAAAGAAGTCCATTCTGGCCCGTCTGTTCCGTGCGGACAAACGCCCGGATACGCGGCTCCGCTGGCAGGACTTTCAGGCTCCTACTTCCGTCGGAAAAGTAAAAACCGACTCTATTAAACATACCCACTAGTCAAACTCTCCTACTGTACATGAAAACACCATTTCTGACCATGGTACTGGCATTGCTATGCTCGGCACCCAGCTTGGCCGCCCCGGTAGATTCCATTTTAGTCCGGATTGGCCCCTCCTCTAAAGTACTTTTCTATGGCTCAAAAAAAGCCGACTTAAAAAAACTGGAAAATTACGACTGGAATACGATCCTCCGGGATTTGAACGCCCGACTGAGTGAGACTACAGCCGCCGAACCCCGTCAGCACTACATGGATTTAACCGGAAAAAGTTATCTCAATGACAGTACCTTACGAAGTGCAAATGCCATGATAAAAGTGACGGAACTCGAAAGCGATAGACCTCTAACTAAACAAAAACTAAAGTCAGGCTGGCAGGATTTCCGTAACCGGGCTCAGTTCAACCTACTGTTAGGCTGGCCGACTCTTCTACCTCCTAGTTCCAACCCGCCCGACCTGTATCCTACCTGGCTGGATGGATACTATCTGAAAAGCTCAGCTTCCCGCAGATTTGCGGCTAATCTTATCGTTCCTTTTGTACTGCAACGGGTCAATCCAAGAACGAATCTATTTATTGATCTCGGAATTGAATTTTCATTAACTCGATTTAGAACCAGTCAGGATTTTTATTATCGATCTGGCGATTCTTTTGCTACACATCTTCCTCCAGGTTCTGCTGTTAACTACAATGAAACCATTGTTTACCTAGAAGGCTACGGCCGTTTCATCCATCAGCCTTTAGTCAAACGAACCTTCAATGCTACGTATCTGGATTTACTCGCCATTCCCAGCTTGCAATTTTATGATGATGCAGGCAGACGTACCTTTCAGCTAGGGCTTGGTGCCTTTGTAGGGCCACGTATCGGAACTAATATTCGTACTGTGGTGCTGGCAGATCAGGGGCTTCGGGCAGCTTCCAAAGAGGCTCCTGAAGTTTCTCCCTATTCTCCCATCCAGGGGGGATTAATTCTTAAACTGGCGTATCGGGATTTTGCCCTGCTTACCCGATACCATGCCAACTCACACGGAATTATTTACGGTTACAAGCCCAAACAACTTTCCATTAATTTACAAATACCATTACTCTAGCTTAAACTTCCGTAGCCCCCAAATCTTTTGTATCTTTGATCTATGCTTTCAGGGAACGGACTTAGTTCGTTCCCTCTTTTTATCCAATTGCCATGTTCGAAGATATCACCAAAGGCCTCAACGAGCCCCAGGCTCAGGCCGTTCTGCATACCGAGGGGCCGTTAATGATCATCGCCGGAGCGGGCTCGGGCAAGACCCGCGTACTTACCCAGCGTACGGCTCATCTCATCCGAAAAGGCGTTGATCCCTTTTCCATCCTGCTGCTGACGTTTACTAACAAAGCCGCCGGTGAAATGCGGGCCCGGATTGAAAAGGTTGTCGGTACCGATGCCCGGGGCATCTGGATGGGTACGTTTCACAGCGTCTTTGCCAAAATTCTCCGCTTTGAAGCCAAAGCGATGGGCTATACCTCCGACTTTTCGATTTATGATACGGACGATTCCAAATCGTTGTTGAAAACGATCATCAAAGAACGGGGCCTCGACGATAAGATTTACAAACCCAACGTCGTATTCAACCGGATTTCGGGGGCCAAAAACCGCCTGGTATCCGCTGAAGCGTACCTGGCCGATCCCATCATTCAGGCCGATGACGCGGCGGCTCGCCTGCCCGAGATTGGCCGTTTGTATAAACTCTACGTAGATCGTTGTTTCAAGGCTAATGCCATGGATTTCGACGATTTGCTGTACAACACCAACGTACTATTTCGCGATTTTCCGGCCATTCTCAATAAGTACCAGCATCGGTACAAGTACGTGATGGTCGATGAGTTTCAGGATACAAACGTTTCGCAGTACCTCATTACGCGGAAACTGGCGGCCATTCATGAAAACATCTGCGTCGTGGGCGACGATGCCCAGTCGATCTACGCCTTCCGGGGAGCCAATATTCAGAATATCCTCAACTTCGAGAAAGATTATCCGGATCTGACCACGATTCGTCTGGAACAGAATTACCGTTCGACGAAAGTGATCGTTGAAGCGGCCAACTCCGTGATTGCCCGTAATAAGCGTCAGTTACGCAAGGAAGTGTTCACGGAGAATGAAGGTGGTAACCTGATTGAAGTCATCAAGGCCGGATCAGACGTGGAAGAAGGCCGTTTGGTTTCGACTTCACTATTCGAGGAAAAGCTGAATCATGGTCTGAGTAACAATGATTTTGCCATTCTGTACCGGACCAACTCGCAATCGCGGGCTTTTGAAGAATCATTACGGAAACTGAATATCAAGTACCGAATCGTGGGTGGACTTTCCTTTTACCAACGCCGGGAAATTAAGGACTTGCTGGCTTACCTCCGATTCACGCTCAACCAGAGCGACGAAGAAGCCTTCAAGCGGATCATTAACCTACCCAAACGCGGAATTGGCGATCAGACCATTGCCAAGATTACGGTTACAGCCGCCGAGCAGGGCTTGCCGCTTTGGGACATCGTCGCCAATATTCAGCAGTACAACGCGGGTCGTTCGGGTGTGGCCATCGAAGGCTTCTCCGATCTAATCAAGTCGTTTAAGCTACTCGTCGATACGAAAGATGCGTACGAAGTGGCCAGCCACGTGGCCAAAGCTTCGGGTGTACTCAAAGAACTTTACGACGACAAAACGGTAGAGGGCCTGAGCCGTTACGAAAACGTACAGGAATTGCTGAACTCCATCAAACAGTTTGTAGACAATCCCGAAAACGAGGACAAATCGCTGGGGGCCTTTCTGCAAACGGTATCACTGTTGACCAATGCCGATCAGGAAGATGAAGACGGGGATAACGACCGCGTGACCCTGATGACCATTCACCAGGCGAAAGGATTGGAGTATAAAGTGGTGTACATCGTGGGCCTGGAAGAAGATTTATTCCCCAGTCAGATGATGTTACAGTCGAGCGAAGACCTGGAGGAGGAACGACGGCTATTTTACGTAGCCATTACCCGGGCCGAAAAACGCCTGTACCTCAGTTATGCGGAAACCCGCTACCAATACGGCCGACTGAAACCCTGCGAACCCAGTCGGTTTATGGATGAAATTGACGAGAAATATGTTCGCGTCAGTCGCCAGGCCGCCCGCCGGATGTCGGAATCCCAGCGAAATACGGATCGTCCGACGCCCGCCGCTTTCTTACGGAACGTGGCTAATCGAGCCGCCCAAAACGGAGGTTCTCAGGCTTCCAAAACCCCGCCTACCCGCTCGGGAGCTTCGTCTACGCACGTACCCAGCAGTGATTTCAAAGTTTCCGATCCCCGTAAGCTGGCTTCAGGTCAACGCGTCGAACATCAGAAGTTTGGCTTCGGCGTTGTTAAACTCATTTCAACGGATCAGAACGGGGCAAAAGCCGTGATTCAGTTTGATACGCAGGGTGAAAAGACCCTGTTACTTACTTTTGCCAAATTGCGGATTGTAGAATAAAAAAGCATGAGCGGCCGCCACCACTCATGCTCGAAAAATTGTCCATTTCTTGCGAAACGGGCTTTACAAATGTGAATAAAAAAAATGGAGTTTTCGTTCATTTTTTCAATAAATTTTTGAACCTATCCAATTTTACTTTTCCATTTATAGGTCCTTTTCTGGAAAAAGTGGCTTTATACGAATGATTGGGGCTTCTTCTCCTGACAATTCTACTTACTGGGAATCATTCATTTGCAGGAACGGTTAGAGCAAAAACGACCGGTCTAGTCGGTCGGTAAACCTTGATCTTTAGTATTAATTCATACAAGATGGCCCTTCCCATTCGTATTGACGTCGTCTCTGAGTGGTGTGTCCCTGGTGTTACATTGGCAAACGCCGCCTGGAATCGGCACTGGCTGAACTCAGCAATGAAGTACAGGCAGACGTGGTCTATCACCCTTTTCAGCTTGACCCTACCGTACCGCGGCAGGGAAAATCCTTTGCCGAACACATGGCCAGTAAGTTTGGACCCGGTCGTAGTGAAAGCATGTTTCAGCACGTGGAGCAGGTGGCTAGTGAGGTAGGGCTCGACTTTGACTTCAACGAGATTCCCAAATCGATCAATACCTTCGATTTACACCGCCTCCTGACGATTGCTTACGAAAAAGGGCTACAGGCTGCAACGAAAGAAGCCTTATTAAAAGCCTATTTCGTAGATCGGATTGATCTGACGCAGGAAGCCGTATTACTCAATGTGCTGGAAACAGCGGGTTGGGATAAGAAAGAAGCGTTGGAAGTTCTGAAATCTGAAGTAGCCAGCGATTCGGTACAAAGTGAAATGGAATACTTCAAGCAACTGGGTGTTTCGGGCGTACCGTTTTTCATTCTCAACAACAAGTACGCGTTGTCGGGAGCCCAGCCCAAGGAAACGTTTATGCAGGCTTTGCGACAGGTGATTCAGGAAAGTCAGCCGCAAATCATTGCCGAAGGTGATAGTTGCGATACGACTACGGGCGAATGCTAATACGGTTCCTTTGAATCGAACCTAAAAAAGAGGTCGAATGATTCGACCTCTTTTTTATTACTCTTCTTGCGAAAAACTTATTCGCCCTGTACGGCTGCGTTCGTCATGCCGGCCCGGTAGGGATATTCCTGCATCACTTTCGCAACGGTGGCCCGGATGAGTTCATCCCGGTCTTTGCGGCGGGCGTTCAACTCACCTTTTGCCCAACCCTGCCATACCATCTCTTTGGTTTTGGTATCCAGCAGACTAATGATCACCCGGTTTTCTTCGTAGTTCCGGGAGCTGACGTTATTGTTAGGACCGTACCACCACCAGCCCCACATCGGACTTAGATTGTTCGATTGGATTTGCTGCAGGTTACGAGCGTCGGTGTCAAACCGAACCGTTAAATCGGCATTCTTCTCCACGCGGCGGTAGCCACGTGCACTCATCTCGGCGTCGAGGGCCTGGGTAATTCGTTTTTGCATCAACTGACTTCCCATCACAGGGTCTGAATTACCGCCGGGCATCGGAGCAATCGCGTAGGTGCGATAGCCACTGAAGTTCGCGGTACGATCATAATCCGAACGAACCGTGATCGAAGGTGCACAAGAAACCATAGTACCCATCAGCACTACGACAGCTAGCATTTTTATGATTGATTTCATGGATTTGAACAAACAACTATAGGATTAAGAGACTATTGTTAGCGGTACAGAATCCGTAGTTTTACTCCTCAGATTCAATAATACAACACGTAAAAAACGACGGCTGTTCCCCGTAAATTGTCGGGAAACAGCGTCGCGTGGCTTTTAAAGCCGATTTAAGATTTATTAACAAAAAGGGCGTTTACAGCTCATCCTAAGCGTTTTTCAGAGCCTGATCCAGGTCTGCAATCAGGTCATCTACGTGTTCCAGACCGACTGAAACGCGTAGCAATCCGTCGGGCGTCGGGCTATCCGGACCTTCGTAAATTTTCCGGGGTTCGATGAGACTTTCCACACCCCCGAGGCTCGTCGCCTGCGTGAACACTTTCAACGATCCGGCCACCTTTTTAGCCCCCGGTAAACCTCCTCGTACTTCGAAAGAAAGCATTCCTCCAAAGCCATTTTTCATCTGGGCTTTGGCAATTTCATGCTGCGGATGGCTGGTGAGTCCGGGGTAATGCACCCGCTCCACAGCCGGATGTGATTCGAGCCACTGAGCGATGGGCAGGGCACTCGCTGACTGAGCTTTTACCCGCAGGGGCATCGTTTGAATCCCCCGCGTGATGATCCAGCAATCGAACGGTGAAGGTACGCCGCCGGTCAGGTTCTGAATCTGACGCAGGCGTACAGCCAGTTCGCCGTCCTGAGCCAGTACCAACGCTCCGCCCAATACGTCGGAGTGGCCCCCGAAATATTTGGTTGTTGAATGCATGACCACGTCGGCCCCGAAAGCAATCGGGTTTGTAGTACGGGCGTAGCCCAGGTATTGTCCACCGCACACAAGGCTCCTACCGAATGAGCCAGTCGGGATAAAGCCTGCAAATCGGTCAGGTACAGCAGCGGATTACTCGGCGTTTCGAGCCAGAATAGCCTGGTCGTCGGCCGGATGGCTTTTTCCACCTCTTCCAGGTTCGACGTATCGACCAGTGAAAACTCAAGACCCCAGGGTTCGAATACATCTACAAGCAGTCGTTGGGCCGCGTAGTAGGCAAACGGAGTCGTGATGACGTGATCACCGGGCTTTAAAGCCTGAAACAAGGCGGAAATGGCGGCCATCCCTGAGCCAAAGGCGAGTCCAACGGTTCCGCCTTCCAGAGCAGCCAGACTTTTCTCCAGCAGATCACGGTTCGGGTTATTGCCTCGTGTGTACAGAAAACCGTGCGGCAGGTTGCCCTCGGCATCGCGTTCGTACGTGGTACTCAGGTAAATGGGCGTGGTTACCGCCGACGCATTCGCGTCATGAAAACGGGTGACTTGTATAGCTAGGGTTTCCAGGTTCATGTGCAACAGATGCTGTAGATACGTACGGGCAAAATAAGTGGGAAACTTGCTTGTATGCTATCGATAGCGACGAAAAGAAGAAACCCGACCTGCGATTGGGTTTCTTCTTTTCGGCTTGCCAGCACCTTAGAAGTGGTACTGTAAAGGATTACCAAGTTGAGCTAGTATATAGACCACGATGAAGAGGCCGTAGCAATAGTAGCCCGTATACTTTCCAGTAAAAAATAAGGGTAGCAGCATTAGAGCAAATACGATCCATTCAGGCCCCATTGCTTTAACCCAGGAGTAATTAAAATGCTCCGTAATGGCTAACGCAAGTGTGGCTTTGTTATAGAAAACACCGAGTGCCAGGAGTAGTAAAATCCAGGTTTTCCTTTGGGTTGTAAGAGCATGTTGCATCCCTTTCGCAGGATTTATTTGTTCAAATTACCAATAAAAACGAATACGCTCGGCGTATTACTGTTTCAGAATGACGAATTCTACCCGTCGGTTTTGCTGCTTGCCTTCCGGAGTATCATTAGTAGCCACGGGACGGCTTTCACCAAAACCTTTGGCTACAATCCGGTTTTCAGGAATGCCTTTGGAAATCATATACGCCCGCACCGATTCGGCCCGGTCCTGCGAGAGCTTCTGGTTGGCTTCATCGGTACCATCGCTATCGGTATGTCCATCGATTTCGACCATCATACTTCTCCGGCGATTCATCAATTCCACGACGCGGTTTAACTCAGGGAACGACTCCGTCTGTAACGTGGCTTTGGCCGTTTCGAAGAATACGTTGTTCAAAGCCACCTTCGCTCCTTCTTCAATCTTCGTCACCAGCAGGTCGCGGTCTTTCAATTCCAGATACCCCCCACTACCGAGCTTACTTAAGTCAAGATTCTGCGATTTTCCGACGTACCCATCCGCCTCAGGCCGAATGCCGTACTTCTTACCGTAGGGTAACACAATCTTGTACTCACCCGTATTCGGGTCGGGCGTGGCCGTTCCGAGTTCGGTACCATCGGGTAAGCTCTCGTACACGATCCGGGCGTTTTCGGGTACTTTTTTCGTTTTTGCATCCAGTAACTTACCCGTGTACAGAACCACAGCATTGGATTTGGCGGGTTGCCGGTCGGGCACCTGCGTCGCATTGGGATTACTGGCCGGAAGCTGAGCAATGGTGGGCGGCACTTCGGCTGGTGGCGTCTGGTTCTGGAACTTCACCCGAACAATATCAGCTTTTCCTTTACTACCGTTGACGGTCACCAAGTAGGCCCATTCACCCGAGGCTGGAATGGTAAAATACGCGTCGAAATCAGGGGTATTGATCGGTGCTCCGAGGTTTTCAGGCTTGCTCCAGCGTTTCCAGCTACGGTCCAGCCGCCGCGTCATCCAGATGTCGTTGGAGCCTAAACCGCCTTCGCGATTACTGGAGAAATACAGGGTTTCGCCATCCGCCGCCAGAAAAGGTGTCGTTTCATCGGCGTCCGTATTGACTTCACGTCCCAGACTCGCGGGTCGGCTCCACTTCCCCGCTTTGTCCTGCACACTGACGTACAGATCGGACTCCCGACTGTTCTTTTTTCCGAAAAAGCCAGTAACAGGGTCTTGCCATCATTGGCCAGAAATCCGTACTGGTAATAGCCTTTATTCATGCCTTCCAGTCCGGGAATATCGAGCTTTTTCGGCCGTTCCCAGCCCGTTGCTACTTTCCGCATGGTGGCAAAGCCCCGAATGCTCAGGTCGTCTCCTTCTTTCTGTACCCAGTGGGTAAGAATGGTATTGCCATCGGGTGTAATGCTGTAAATGACATTATGTTCTTCACCATTAACCGGATTGGGCATCCGGCGGGAAGGCGTCCAGCTGTTTCCGGAGAGGTACTCGGCCATCCATACATCCTGACTTCCTTTTTTTTGAGAAGCATTCTGCGGATGATTTACCCGGCTGAAGTAGAGCGTACGCCCATCCGGAGCAATGACGGGCTGAATTTCAGCCGACTCAGAATTAACCGTGCTACCAAGATTCTCAGGGGTTTGTTCCTGAGCATGAGCGTACACACTTATACAGGAAAGCAGAATAAAAAGTCGTTTCATTACGGGACGTTAGGCTGGATAGTAGTAAGGTGCGTGCAAGAAATCAGGTTTCATCCGTCGATCTGACGATCAAATCGGCTTACACGTAACCCATGAACGGATCAAAATTAACGAGCGATAAGGCGGTTCTGTATATACCCTACCCTCAGATTTTTTTCCGATCTACCCACTTTTCCGTGACAACGGGCTGATGCGTTCGCATGAGGGCGAATAATTCTTCGATGGAATCGGATACCAGCAGTAGTTCCCGGTTCCCGACTTTGAGAAAGCCTGCTTCCACCATCCGGTCCATCATTTGTAACAGGGGGTCGTAAAAGCCATTCACATTCAAAAGTCCAATGGGCTTACTGTGAATCTGTAATTGCTTCCAGGTAAGAATTTCGAATAATTCATCCATGGAACCAAAGCCCCCGGGAATGGTAATAAAACCATCGGCCCGTTCGGCCATCCGGGCTTTGCGTTCGTGCATGGTTTCGGTCACGATCAGTTCGTTCAGGCCGGCGTGAGCGACTTCCCATTTTTTCAGAAAATCAGGAATAACGCCAATGACTTCCCCACCCTGAGCCAGTACGGCATCGGCAAGGATGCCCATTAACCCGACGTTTCCACCACCGTACACCAGTCGCAACTGTTGTTCGGCCAAATACTGCCCCAGCTCAATGGCCGTTTGACGGTACACAACATCGGAGCCCGCATTGGCTCCACAAAATACAGCAATGTTTTTCATGGGGATTAGTATTCACTAATGGTGACGGATCGGCTCAGCCTTCCATCGAAGATCACAGGGCGAGCCCTGCTTCCAATCATTTTTTCCTCGAAGCTTTCTTCTGCGGCGTGGCACGGAAACCCTCAAATTTGGCTATCAACCCTTTAGCTCCTACCGCCCAGCCGTCTTTCCCTGCAAAACTGACGGCATGGAAGGGGGAATCATCCAGTTTGTTCCAGGTTTTGCCGCCGTTGATGGAATAACCCGTGCCCGAAGGTCCTACCGTAATCAGCCGCTCAATGACCGATGCGACCGGAGCCTCTCCCGCCATGGCCTTATATTCCTGCCGATATACGGTCACGGCTTCTTTCAGGCCCGGCGGATTGGTAGAAGGCAATAATTGCCAGGTTTTACCGCCATCCTGCGTAACGATTACATTTTGCGTTGAATCACTGACGTGCAGATAATCTCCGCCCACGGCAATGCCTCGCAGTCGGTTGAAGAAGTGTAAGCCAAAGATGCCCGATGTTTTGCCCGCGGGTAAGGGCGTTTCGGCCACTTCCCAGCTTTTTCCAAAATCTTTGGACCGGAATACCCGGGCAAATGTACTGCCGCCGGTACCAATCCAGGCCCAGCTTTTTGCGGAAACCACCAGGGAAGTGCCACTGGCCGCAAACGCTGCTTCTCCTTCTTCGATTGGGGGAAACTGATCCCGTGGCACTTCGGCCCAGGTTTTCCCGCCATCGCTGGTAGTGAGCACAAAGAATTTATGATCAATCGGATCGCCAAAGGCAATGCCGTGTTCCTTGTCCCAGAACTCAATCCCATCCAGAAAGGCTCCTTTCTGATGGGTCTGATACACGAGTTTCCAGCTCTGTCCAGCGTCTTCCGTACGATAGATGCGGGCGGCTCCCTTATCGGCATCGCCGGCACTCATGGCTACGGCAGTTTCGGCATTAAAGGCGTGGATGTCCCGGAAATCGAGTGCTTCCGCTCCAACAACTGAATGAATTTCCCAGTTAGTACCGCCGTCCTGCGTGCGTAGTACCTGCCCTTTGGTGCCTCCAATCCAGCATACTTTGGCAGACACCGCATGTACCGCTCTGAAATGGGCTTCCGTTTGAGCTGGCTGTACTTTCCATTGCCCCCAGGCCGTTGCCGTCAGAAGCCAGCAGTACAGAAGATTTCGTAAAAACATTCGGATGGATTTAAGCTATGGTCTGAATGAACAGTAAAAATAGATCATTTACTGACGTTGAACGTATAAAGCCAGACCGAATTTCGTGCGTACGCCGTATGAATAGTGGCTTGGAGGCCATTTTGGAAGCACTTGCTGCACTTATCATAGGCTTGCGAGAAGTACTGGGCTATCACAGGATCCGTATTTGGTTCCGCTGCCACGGTTGGTCATTTAGTCCGTATGCATTCCATGCCGGGCATCG